>DAOWME010000146.1 GCA_030643245.1 Deltaproteobacteria bacterium | reverse complement strand
TGTGCGGAGAGGGTGGAGGAAAGTGGGCTGACCAAGGGGAATCTGTTCAGTGAAACAAGTTCCGGACACAAAGCCGGGGAAGGCTCGGACATGGTGAACCCTAAACGGGCACGAAGCTGGAAACGGCGGATACAGCCAAGGGTATCACCTACAGTCGGACTCTGACTTGTAAATTGAACTGATCAGATACGGCAAGCAGTCTGTTGGGGATAGCCAATCCCTGCATAGCAGCGTTTGTGCGTTATTACCCGAGATAGGAGCCGTATGAGGTAGTTCCTCAAGTCCGGATCTGTGCGGGGGGTGCCGGGTAACCGGCATTCCTACCGCGACTGAAAGTATGATGGACTTTGTCCGCCAAAAGGGAAGGGAAGAGCACCCTAAATTTCTCTCCAGCCATATTCGCCAACCAGGGGAACGAAGACACAACTGGTAAACTCTCTCTTCTGCAGGCTCTTCCCGACTCTAGTTATCGTAAAAAGTGTCTGCATGAACCTTGAACCAACAGGAATGACCAGTCTCCCCCCATCGCTTAATTGAGATTCGAGGATACTGGGGATGTCCGGGGACCCGGCAGTAACGATGATTCCATTGAAGGGGGATTCTTCTTCCCATCCCTTGCTCCCGTCACCCACCCTGAATGCCACATTGGTATACCCGAGATCTGTAAGGATTTCTCTTGCCTTCTCCGAAAGGGATTCATGAATCTCTATAGTATATACCTTCTCCGCCAATTCGGCCAGTATCGCTGTCTGGTATCCTGACCCTGTCCCTACCTCCAGAACAGCGTCTTCTGAATCCAGGCGCAGACACTCTGTCATTAAGGCAACCATATAGGGTTGTGATATGGTCTGTTCCTCTCCTATGGACAGAGGACGATCTTCATAAGCAGATGACCTCAATTCCGGGGGAATAAATCTATGTCGCGGGACCTTCCTCATGGCATCCAGCACCCTAAAATCGATTATACCCCTCTTTTTGAGCTGAGTGTCAACCATACTGTAACGTTCAGTTTCAAAATCCATAAAGCATCTCTTCTTCGTATCTACGTCCCTTACCTTGTCTCACGTCAACCCGACGACTTCTTCATTCTTGTCCTCCGTCAACTGAGAAAGGCCAATCGCAGGACATCCTCCACATCCTCCACGAAAAGGAACTCCATATTCTTCCTCAACTCTTCCTCAATCTCAGCCACGTCTTTTTCATTCCTTTTCGGGAGTATTACTGTCTTTATGCCGGCTCGCTTGGCAGCCAGCACCTTTTCTTTCACACCCCCTATGGGCAAGACGGTACCGGCCAAGGTTATCTCCCCTGTCATGGCCAGGTCACTCCTGACCGGTTTTTCAGTGAGGGTGGAAGCTAACGCCGTAGCCATCGTTATGCCGGCAGAAGGTCCGTCTTTGGGAATTGCACCTGCCGGCACGTGGAGGTGAAGATCATATTTCTCGAAGAAATCAACATCAATATTGAGCTCCTTGCTCTTTGAACGCACGTAACTCAGGGCAGCTTTGGCCGATTCCTGCATAACGTCTCCCATACTGCCGGTGAGGGAAAGACCTTTCTTTCCTGGCATCTTCACCGCCTCAACGAAGAGTATGTCCCCCCCTGATTCTGTCCATGCCAGCCCGGTAGCGACTCCAGGATGCGACGTCCTCTTCGCTACCTCCAGGAAGACTTGCTCGGGGCCTAAAAAGTCGTATAGTCTATTCACCGAGATAACCGCGGATTCACGCTTCTCTGTAGCCACTTGATAGGCTACTTTCCGACAAACCCTGGCGATTTGTCTCTCCAAGTTCCTGACACCTGCCTCTCTCGTGTAACCCGTAATAATCTTTCGTATTGCGTTTTTCTGAAACTTTACATCCTTGGCCTTCAACCCATGCTCTTTCAACTGCTTGGGTATCAGATATTTCTTGGCGATACCGATCTTTTCTTCATCGGTGTACCCGGGCAACCTGAGCACCTCCATCCGATCTCGAAGCGCGGGTTGGATAGTATCAAGCACATTGGCCGTGGTTATAAACATAGTCTTCGATAAATCGAATGGAAGATCAATATAGTGATCACTGAACGAGCTGTTCTGTTCCGGGTCCAAAATCTCCAAAAGGGCGGAAGAGGGATCTCCTCGAAAATCGGACCCCACCTTGTCTATCTCATCAAGCATAAAAACAGGATTGTTTGATTTGACCCGTCTTATACCCTGGATTATACGACCCGGCATGGCGCCTATATACGTGCGCCGATGACCACGCATCTCCGCTTCGTCTCGTACCCCTCCCAATGACATCCGGAAAAATTTTCTCCCTAACGCCCTGGCTATGGACTGCCCCAGGGATGTCTTGCCCACGCCCGGAGGTCCGACAAAGCAAAGGATAGGACCCTTCATGTCATCTTTTAGCTTTCTCACAGCGAGATATTCTACAATCCTCTCTTTAACTTCCTGTAAATCATAGTGGTCTTTCTGCAATACCTTTTCAGCTTTTGGTAGATTAAGGTTGTCTTCTGTCCCCTTATTCCAAGGAAGTTCGACAAGCCAGTCAAGGTATGTCCTGATGACAGTATGTTCCGCTGATGCCGGCGGCAACGTCTCAAATCGCTTTAGTTCTTTATCAACCTCCTCCAACACATACTCCGGCAGGTCGGCTTCCTCTATCTTGGCCCTGATCTCGTCCACCTCTACCTGCCTTTCATCAGTCATACCAAGTTCTTGCTGGATGGCCTTCAACTGCTGCCTAAGATAATACTCTCTCTGACTTTTATCCATCTCACTCTTTACTTGAGACTGTATCTTACCTCCCAACTCTAATAATTCCAGTTCCCGATTCAACACGGACAGGAGTTTCGTGAGCTTATCCTCCACATTCTCCATTTCCAGTATCTCCTGGCCCTCCTCCAGTTTCATCTTGACCATCGTGGCAACAAAATAGGCAAGCTTCAGGGGTTCATGGATATTCATCACCGCTGCCTGAAGTTCATCCGGTATATAAGGAACAAGTTGCACCATCTTGTGGTACTGAGACGATATAGTCGTCATCAGCGCCCCTATCCTGTCCCCGGTCTCTTCCTTTTCCGGTATAACCTCTATCCTTGCCTTAAAGAACGGCTCTTTCTGTAAGAACTGAGTCACCCTCATCTTCTCCATACCCTGTATGACGAGCCTCATACTACCGTCGGGCATCTTCCACATCTTATGGATCGACATGACCGATCCTATCTCGTAAAGGTCTTCCTCGTTTATCTTCGGTTTATCCTTGAATTTTATTGCAAGGGCGCCCACCATCTTGTTAAGCGACATGGCGTAATCAATAGCATCAGTGCTGCTCTTACCCACAATAGCAAGGGGGACAACCGTATGTGGGTAGATAACCATTTCATCGATGGGTATGATAGCCAACTCGTCCGGAATCTTCTCGTCTAACAGCTCGACACCTATCTCTGTTTCTTCCGAAGTGGTATTCTTTGACTCTGATGAAGCCATAGTATCTCCTTATTTAACTAGTTTCCATCCAGAAATGGCCCTTTTTCCCCTGAGCTGCGTTCTCCTCAGGTTTCCGCCTGCGACGTACGATCATGTATGCCTAGGCGCAAACCGTCGTGCGGCCTTGCTCAGAGAAAAAATTGCTCATTTCTGAACTGGAAACCAACTCGTGTCCTTTTCTCAAGAAGTCCATTTCTGGATGGACACTATCTAGTAACCCTGGCAGGATCTTTTGATATGGTTATGATTAAAAAACCATCCTTGTACTCTGCCTTGACGTCCACTTCCCTCACAGAATTGGGCAGTATTATGATCCTCTCAAATTCGCTGTAATTAATCTCCATCTGGTAGTAAATCCTCTTTTCTCCACGAGTAAAGTCCTTCCTTCCCCCCCTGATTATAAGCCGATCCTGACAAAAATCCACGGAGAAGTCTTCCTTCTTTACCCCTGCCAGCTCCATCTTGACCACCAGCGCATTCTTCGTCTCATAGATATCCGTGTATGGTTGCCACTTCTCTTCAGGCAAGGACCGGAGGGGATGTTCAGGACTGAACAGGCGAAAAAAATGCCTTTCCATCTCTGAATTGAGCTTTTTTATCTGGTCGAACAAACTATCTGACCGCATATTATAGTGTCTCCTTCCCGAGATTTGGATATATCAGAGTCACGGCCTTGACCTCAGATCCCGAAATGTCGCAGCTGATCCAACACAACTGCCCTTATCTCTTGAGGCCTTGGTAGGTCTCCGATCAATCTCCCATTTTCTATGAGAGGCCTCGTAAGGGTCTTAAGACTGTTTCCACATTGGCACACGCCTTCCGGCGCACTTTGCGGGACAAACTGAAGCGAGAAACAACTCGGGCACCTGAGGAGCTTCTTGCTCCCCGACATCTTTCCTCTCTTTGCCAGGGGGGTCCCATCTATTTCCACTATATCGAAAGAAAAATCCACGACCGGGGCGCTGGAAATGGATGTCCCTATCCCATAAGCATTCGCCAGGGGGTTGAGTTTAAAGATACTCCTCTCATCCAGTCCTCCACTGACAAAGAGTTTTACATTATTGTGGCCCCTTATGTCAAGTTCCCAACGAACCTCCCTCATAATCTCCAGAAAATCTCCCCTTCTCGATGAAGGTGTGTCCAACCTCACGGCAAATAGATCCTTGCCCAGGACATCCGCTACCCGTATAGCCTCAAACTTCTCATCATTGAACGTGTCTATTAGAGAAACTCTCCTTACCTTTTTCTCGATTACTTCATCGAAGGCCTCAGTTGCCTCTAACGTGTCCCCCATAATGAGGATAAGTGCATGGGGCATAGTACCCACGGGTTCTTCCCCTATGAGTTCAGCGCCCACAACAGAAGACACCCCATCGCATCCACCGATAAAGGCGCTTCTGTCTATCATGGGAGAGATGGCCGGGTGCATTCGTCTGGAGCCGAAACTTATCACGACCCTCTCTCCGGCAGCTTTCCGGCATCTAGCCGCAGCCGAAGCCACACCCGAGGCCTGACAGAGAAACCCCAAAAGGGAAGTCTCGTAAGATCCGAAGTCAGTGTAATTGCCTTCTATCTCAAAAACCGGATCATGGTCCCTGAACAGGGTGCCTTCGGCGAGACACTTCACATTCACATTTAGCCCTTCCAGGAGTTTTGCGCACTCCTCCACCCCTGTCAAAACCGCCCACTCCCAATCTCGCGGCAATTTCTTGGCTATGACCTCAGCTTTAACCCTCTTGTCTATCCCCCTGGCCCTGAGGATATCAAGGGTTCTGGGGAAATAAATGTCAGTTGCCTTGCCGTCCTTTATGTCCTGGGAAGTTACGATATGAAACACATTCACTCCCTCCTATCAGAAATTTTGAAACTCAATTAATTTTTTCACCCTAGACCTCGTGCCTCACGCCATAACTCATATATACCCCAACTTCTTCATACACACGGTCAATATGGATATTGCCGCGGGCGTAACCCCGGAGATCCGGGATGCCTGTCCGAGAGAAAGGGGTCTTATCTTCAAAAATTTCTCTCTCACCTCATTCGACAACCCCGGGATATTCTCAAAGTCAAAGTCACGGGGTATGCCAAGCCCTTCCATCTTTTTGAATTTTCGTATCTCTCCCCTCTGCCTCTCTATATACCCCCTATACTTGATTTGAATCTCCACCTGACGGGCCTCACTACGGGACAGCTCGGAGTAGGTTGAGTGGTCAAACATCTTCAGATCTTTGTATGATATCTCGGGTCTTCTCAGAAGCTCTTCCAGGCTGAGTACATTATTCATAGGGCTGCTCCCTATCTCAAGCAGTTTCTCGTTCGTAGTCCTGTCGGGGTTGATCTTAGTGGTCTCAAGACGCTCTATCTCACCCTTAATTGTGTTTACCTTTTGGTCAAACCTGTTATACTCCTCAACACTCACCAACCCTAACCGGTAGCCCTTGTCCCGTAACCGGAGGTCCGCGTTGTCCTCTCTCAGCAACAATCGATATTCCGCCCTGGATGTGAACATACGATACGGCTCATCGGTTCCCTTGGTGACGAGATCGTCTATCAGGACCCCGATATATGCCTCGGATCTGTCGAGGATAAAGGGCTTCTCATCCCGTATCTTCAGGACTGCATTGATCCCAGCCATCATGCCCTGAGCGGCAGCCTCCTCGTAGCCGGTAGTTCCATTGATCTGGCCGGCACAGTATAGATTATTGACCAGCTTTGTCTCCATGGTTGCCTTCAACTGAGTGGGGTCTATGTAGTCATATTCAATCCCATACCCCGGCCTCATTATTTCCACCCGTTCCAACCCCTCAATACTCCTCAGCATCTCCACCTGTATGTCAAGGGGTAGACTTGTTGACAGACCGTTGGGATATATCTCTACCGTATCGAGACCTTCCGGCTCCAGGAATACCTGGTGCCTGGGCTTTTCGGAAAAACGCACTACCTTGTCTTCAATGGAGGGACAGTACCTAACACCGGTACTCTTTATCCGGCCCGTATAGAGAGGAGAGCGATCGAGACCGCTCCTTATTATCTCATGGGTCTTTGGGTTGGTGTAGGTAATATGACAGGGGACCTGTTTCTGCTCTATCTCTTTGGTTGAAAAGGAAAAAGGGATCGGTGGGTTATCACCTTCCTGTGGTTTGAGTCTTTCTAAATCTATCGTCCTCCCATCGAGTCGAGGGGTGGTTCCTGTCTTCAACCTCCCGATCCTGAATCCTAGACCCTTCAAATCCTCAGATAGGTTCACGGAAGGGGGATCGCCCATCCTTCCGGACGGGAAATGCTCCAGGCCTATGTGGACCAACCCATTCAAAAATGTGCCGGTAGTAACTATGACTGTCTTTGCAGTAAAGGATTCACCAATATTGGTATCCACACCGTAAACAGTGCCGTCTTCAACCAACATCCTTTCCACAAGTGTCTGTTTAATATCGAGGTTATCCTGGTCCTCAAGAACCGCCTTCATGCGCAGGCGATAGGCCTGCCTGTCAGCCTGTGCTCGAGATGACTGGACAGCCGGGCCTTTCCTTGTATTCAAAATCCTGAACTGTATGCCGGTGGCGTCTATATTCTTTCCCATCTCTCCACCGAGGGCATCTATCTCCTTCACCAACTGCCCTTTAGCAAGTCCACCGATAGCCGGATTGCAAGACATCAAAGCGACACTATCGAGGTTTATGGTCAAGAGCAAGGTCTTACACCCCATCCGAGAAGCAGCCAGAGCGGCCTCACAACCGGCATGCCCGCCGCCGATCACCATCACGTCGTATTCTTTTTGATAGAGCGGCAATGTAACACTCCAAGGAAGTTCTATCAGAAATTTTGAAGCTCGTTGAACTTACATTTTCATTTGAGAAGTTTACATTATTTTTGGCATCCTTCATAAAAGCTATACAGTAGTTTACACTTTTTCTTAAAGGAATACCGGCATCTTTCATTTGCCAGTTTACACTTTTTCAATTCTGGATTCCCGCCTTCGCGGGAATGACAATAAAGAAATAGTGCATAAAGTTCCGTCTTTCCCGCGAAGGCGGGAATCCAGTCGGGAAACGAAAAAAAATGAATTATCAATTT
>DAOWME010000189.1 GCA_030643245.1 Deltaproteobacteria bacterium | reverse complement strand
GTGACCTTGCCATTTTGATGTATGATCCGCTTTGGCGCCCATAGAGGGTTGATAACGATCCCTTCTTCCAGGGCTTCATCAATATCTCTTTCCCAGGCCGGCATCTCCTCTCTAGTCCTCCTGTAGAATATTTGAACGCCCCTGGCCCCCGACCGGAGCGCTGTTCTGGCTACGTCAATAGCCACATTGCCTCCCCCGATGACAACCACCTTGCCTTTCAGAGTAATCTTCTTGCCCATCTTGACATCCGACAAAAACTGGAGACCATAGTATATGCCATCGAGGCCCTCATCTTCACCAGGAACCTCGATACGCTTACTGGACTGCGCCCCAGCCGCAATAAATACCGCCCTATAACCATCCTCCATCAAGTCATTGACCGTATGCCTGGCATCTATTGATGAATTGTAATGAATCTCCACCCCGCAGCTTTCAATGTACTCGACCTCTCTTTGAATCACCGAACTGGGCAGGCGAAACTCAGGCACCGTAATTCTGAGCATACCGCCGGCTACCTGCTGTGCCTCAAAAACAGTCACTCTGTAACCCATTTTTGCAAGGAAATAGGCACAGGTCAAACCGGCCGGCCCTGCCCCCACAACAGCCACCTTCTGTTCCATGGTTACGGGAAAAGGCTCGCTTGCCCGTCCAATGTGATCATAATACCAGTCCGAAGCAAAGCGCTTGAGTGATCTGATAGCCACCGGCTCATCCAACTCTCCCCGCCGGCACTTGAACTCACAAGGATGGATACATATTCGACCGCATACGGCAGGGAAGGGGTTCCTTTCTCGAATAATCTTTACAGCCTGCTCATACTTGCCGGCCGCGATGGCCGCCACATAGTTTGGCACATCGATCCCTGCAGGACAAGCATGCTGGCAAGCAGATATTACCATAGTGTCGCACGTTGCCCCTGCGCAGTGGTGTTCCAGGATATGGTCTTCGTATTCCTTCAAGAAATAATTCAGTGTGGAGAGAGCTGGTTTGGGACAGGTACGACCGAGTCCGCAGAGGGATGACTCCATAATCGTCTCTCCCAGTTCCCTGATGATCTCAATATCCTTAAGCCGGCCCTCGCCCCGGGTGATTCGGGTCAGTATCTCCAGAAGCTGTGTAGTGCCCAAACGACAGGGCGCACATTTTCCGCAGGATTCCGACTGGGTAAAACTCAAGAAAAACCGGGCGATCTCCACCATACAGTTGTTTTCATCCATAACTACCATACCGCCCGAGCCCATGATAGAACCTACGCGCTGAAGCGTGTCATAATCGATGGGAAGGTTCAGATACCGGCTGGGGACACAACCGCCCGAAGGTCCCCCCATCTGTACGGCCTTGAATTGTCTCCCCTTGGGTACGCCCCCCCCAATGTCGAAGACCACCTCTTTGATGGTTGCGCCTATTGGAACCTCTACCAGGCCCGTATTATTCACCTTGCCGGCCAAAGAGAATATTTTGGTGCCTTTGCTCTTTTCCGTGCCCACCTGTCCGTACCATTCGGCGCCGTTGTTAATGATCAGGGGAACGTTAGCCCATGTCTCCACATTATTCAGGTTACTGGGTCTATTCCACAGGCCGCTTTCCACAGTGTGAACATGTTTGGCTCTTGGCATCCCCCTCTTTCCTTCAATGGAAGCCATCAGTGCTGTGGCCTCACCACAGACGAACGCGCCTGCCCCTCTGTTTATCTCTATGGTGAAGTCAAAACCTGTGCCCAGAATATTCTCCCCCAGGAGGCCGTACGAACGCGACTGGTCAATTGCGATCAACAAGTGCTCCACAGCAATGGGATACTCCTCCCGCACATAAATGTGGCCGTACTTCGCTCCGATAGCATATGCGCCGATCATCATCCCCTCCAACACGGCATGGGGATCGCCTTCCAGGACTGCCCTGTCCATAAAAGCGCCGGGATCGCCCTCATCCGCATTGCAGATTACATATTTTGGTCGTCCTTTAGCCCGGCGTGCGGATTTCCATTTGGAGCCTGCGGGAAAACCGGCGCCTCCTCGACCCCTCAGTTTAGCAGTCGTTACCTCTTCGATAACCTCCTCGGACGTCATTTTGGACAGCGCCTTGACAATGGCCCGATAGCCGCCGGATGCGATGTAATGCTCAATTTTGGTTGGATCGATCCTTCCGCAGTTGACAAGGACCCTTTTTACCTGTTTCTTAAAAAACGGTATCTGGTTACGATAGAAGATGGGCTTGTCAGTCTGAGGATCTTTATAGGCAAGACGGTCAATAAGTCGGTTCCCTTTGAGGGTAAGCCCCACAATGTCTCCCGCATCTTCCGGACTCACCTCCTGGTAGTTAATGCCTGGTGGTTCGATAGCAATAACAGGGGCCTTGGCACAGAATCCGTGACACCCGGTGGACCGGACTTCAACCTGTCCAGAAAGGCCTTGTTCCCGTACTTGTTCTTCAATGGCATCCCTGACCGAAGCGGAACCGTATGCACGGCAGCCGGTCATGCACACTTGGACCACGGTTTGACCCTCGGTGGTCCTGGCCTGGAGTTTATTACGGAGCCATTCCAGTTGTCCTATGGACGAGAGTTTCTCCATGGGTTTCATTGCTCCTCTTTGTCTTTCCTATACTCTGACAGTATACTGGTGACCTTAGTCGGAGAAAGCTTACCGAAATAGTCTCGATTGACCATCATGGTAGGGGCCAAAAAACAAGCGCCGAGACAGGCCACGGTCTCCAGCGTAAATTGATAATCCGGGCTTGTGTCTCCCTCATTGATTCCCAGTTCCTTCTCCACGACCCTCAAGATACTGCGGCTTCCTTTTACGTGGCATGCTGTGCCGCGGCAGCACCTGAGCACATACTTGCCTTTCGGTTTCAGGGAAAACCCAGCGTAAAATGAGACCACCCCCTGTACCTGACTGGGGAAGAGGTTCATGGCTTCGGCGACAGATTCAATGGATTTAGGAGGGATATAACCGAAAGTCTCCTGAATATCCTGCAGCAAAGGAATAAGCCTCGACTTTTCATCTCTGTGCTTTTCAATGATAGAGGCGAGTCTGCCCCAATCGATCTTTTCCGGTCTCATCTTATTTTCCCCTTTTGAGTTGTGGGTTGCGTAGTTTTTAGACGCGGAATGCGGAGGTCGTGTCTCTATAATTTTTCAAGTTTGACCCGACATGTCTTCCAGCCCGGTGATTCGGGTCTGCAAAGCTCTGTCAATCCGATGAGATTCATCGCATCATTGGCATTGACAGCCAACGGCACAAAGATCAGCCCCTTCCTCAACCTTTTTTCCAGTCTTATTGCTCTCTCCAAAGAGCCATGTGGGGAAAGTACCCTTACCATGTCTCCGTCACGGAGACCTGAGTTTATACCGTCTTCAGGGGATATCTCTACTTCCCCTTTCAAACCGAGCTCCTCAATGCGATCCGAGTAACCGGTCCGGGTCCCGCTTCCCAGATGATAACGCACGGACCCAAGGATGGCTGTGAAAGGATAGATGTCATCATATACCTCATCCCCAGTGGAAACAACAGATGAGAAAGGGATCATGCCACCTTTTCCCCCTGGGTCAAAAAGCTTCCTTTTACTTGTTTCTTTGACCCAGGCTACATCTCTTTGGCTGTCCAGCTCCACATACATGGGTACTAGTTCAGCAATTTCCGCCCTTATTTTCTCCAGCGAATCATTACCCCCCGTGTAACCTATCTTTGCGGCCAGAAGAAAGAGACTCTCCCAGTCAGGTTTGGCCTCTCCCGGTGGTGGAGCCACAGGCAGAAAAGTCTGAATTCTTCCTTCCATGTTTGTGAAGGAACCGCCCTTCTCAGAAAAAGCAGCGCCGGGCAGGATCACATCTGCAATTTCAGCGGTTTCGGTGGGAAAAATATCTTGCACTACGACAAAATCCACTGATGCCAAAGCCTTCCTAACCCTTTCGGGCTGAGGCAGACTACGAAGGGGGTTTTCTCCCAGGATATACAACGCTTTCAGGTTACCCTTTTCCGCCTCCTCGATCATCCGGACCACGTTAACCCCCTGATCAGGTAATAATTTTGCTTGCCAGGCACGTTCCCAATCTCTTCGTGCCGTATCACTGTTCAGGACGTCATTCAAGGGTTGGCGGCCAGGAAGTGCATGGGGCGCTGTTCCCATATCCCATGCCCCTATCTGATTGTTTTCTCTCGCAAGTCCATAAATCCCCGCTCCTGCATGTCCGAGACTTCCGGTCATTAACGAAAGGTTGAAGAGGGCCTCTATGGATTGCATCCCGTATCTTTGTTGCAGGATTCCGTGTCCGACCACAAAGGCGATCTTCTTGCCATTTAACAACCCGGCTGTCTCTTCCAGGATATCCAGGTCGAGCCCTGTTACCCCGGTGACCCTTTCGAGATCGAGGGAAGAGAGGCCATCACCGTACTCACCAAACCCCTCTGTAAACCGATCTATGAAAGATGGGTCATATGCCTTCTTCTGATAGAGCAGTGCCGCAATACCGTTGATCAATTCAAGATCACTCTGTGGCAGGAGACTGAGCCAGACGGATGCGAAGTCTGCCAATTCCGTTTGTCTCGGATCGGCTACTATTAGCGTGACACCCTTTCTGGAAGCCCTCTTGAGGTAGTAACCCACTACAGGGGCCGATTGGTCAGGGTTAGCGCCCAAAACAAATATAGTTTCCGCTTTCTCAAGCTGTTCCAGGGGATGAATCCTACACCCCCCGTCAGTCTTCTCATCAATCAGACGCAGCAACCGTTGTCCGGAAGAGTAACCGCCGTTGTCTATGTTATTTGTTCCTAGAAGAACCCTGGCTATCTTCTGAAAAAGATAATTTTCCTCATTCGTGCATTTGGAGGACCCAAGTAGCGCCACACTCTGGGGGCCACTCGTCCTTTTTATGTTAAGGAGACGGTCTGCAACGATTTCCAACGCTTCATCCCATGAGGCGGAGATCAGCTCGCCGTCCTTGCGGATCATGGGACGAATCAAGCGTTCACCGGCATTTAGAAAGTCGTGAGCAAAGTGGCCCCGTACGCAAAGGGTAGCCCCATTAACCGTATCCTGTCTGTGTGAGGGATTGACCTCTATGACCTGCTCACCTGCAACGCCCATGGTCAGGGAGCAGCCTACGCCGCAAAATCCACAGACAGAAAGGCCTTCTCGTTCGGGGGTCCCCACGTACTTTGTATTTTTTGAGGCCAGCGCTCCTGTCGGGCACATAGACACACATGTGCCGCAAAAAGTACAACTCGAATCTTTTAAAGGCAGATCATGGACTGTGGCAGGGCGCGACCTAAAACCCCTGAGGTTATAGTCTATTGCACCCACGACAACGAGTTCATGGTCTGCACGTATACACTTCCCACAGAGAATGCACTTGCTCAGGTCTCTGATAATAAAAGGGTTTGCCTGCTCCAATCTCTTATAATTGGGTATAGGATAGAGGTCTGTCTCCCCGACACCGAGTTGAGCCGCTATCTGACGTAACTGACAACGATTCCCCTTGCTGCAAACGAGACAGGATTCAGGATGTTCAGCCATCATCAGGCGAACAATATTGCGCCTGTGTTTCGTTACACGGGGTGAATCCGTCAGGATGGTCATGTCTTGGGCAACGGGTGCTACACATGACGCCATTAGACGTCCTGTTTTCTCCTCCTCCACCAGGCAGAGACGGCAAGCGCCGAACGGTTCGAGGTCATGATGGTGGCAGAGCGTGGGTATCTTTATCCCATATTTTTCCGCGACATTTAGGATACTTGTACCTTCCTGACAAGAGATCTTTTTTCCATTAATGGTAAGAGTGATATCTTCCAAGGGTTCTTCTCCTCAATTTGGCATCCTTCATTTGCCAGTTTACACTTTTTCAATTCTGGATTCCCGCCTTCGCGGGAATGACAATAAAGAAATAGTGCATAAAGTTCCGTCTTTCCCGCGAAGGCGGGAATCCAGTCGGGAAACGAAAAAAAATGAATTATCAATTT
>DAOWME010000104.1 GCA_030643245.1 Deltaproteobacteria bacterium | reverse complement strand
GTTCTTTCTTAACGCTCACTAAAATGCTCAAACAGCTGCACAGATTAAAATTTAACCACCGTTGAATCTGTGCCGAGACCGTTTAAGTAACTTCCTCAAGTTGGCGCTCAGATTTAGGTCAGATTTGTACGATCCGAAAACACAAAACCGCAGGAATAGTCGAACTATTTTAAGGATTTTGTGTTTGAAGATCGGGCAAAGATGGCCTGAAGATGAGATGCACAGATGGGGAAGTTATTTCGTCCCCGTCCCTTATTCCATGACAGACCCTTAGGCCACGAGATGGCAGGCAACAGAATGCCCGGGAGTTATTTCCTTAAAAGGGGGATACTCCCTCTCACAGATGCTCATCCTGTACCTGCATCTGGTGTGAAAGTAGCATCCTGAGGGTGGCGTTATGGGGTTAGGAGGGTCCCCTTTCAGTACGATCCTTTTTTTCTCTCGTCTGGGATCAGGGACAGGTACGGCTGACAATAATGCTTCCGTGTAAGGGTGCTTTGCGTCATTATAGAGCGTCTGGCTACTTGTCAGCTCAACAATCCTCCCCAAATACATTACCGCCACCCTGTCACTCACATATTCGACAACGCTCAAGTCATGGGCTATGAAGAGGTAGGTCAGGTTAAAATCCTCTTGAAGACTGTTTAACAGGTTGATTATCTGGGCCTGGACAGAGACATCCAGGGCAGAGACCGGCTCATCGGCTATTATCAGCTTCGGATTCAGGCTCAGCGCCCTGGCTATCCCGATACGCTGCCTCTGCCCCCCGCTGAATTCATGCGGATACCGATTCATATATTCCTGTCGTAACCCTACCACCCGCAAAAGCTCCTTGACCCTTTCCTTTCTCTCTTTTCTGTCCCCAATACCATGAATGATAAGGGGCTCTTCAACGATCTTTCGCACTGTCTTTCGAGGATTTAGAGAGGAGTAAGGGTCTTGAAAGATGATCTGCAACTCCCTTCGCAATTCCCTCATCCTCTCTTTACTACAGGCTGTTATATCTTCACCATCAAAAAATATCCTACCTTCAGTAGGTTCCTCCAATTTAAGGATCAACTTTCCCATGGTTGATTTTCCGCACCCACTCTCGCCCACCAACCCCAGGGTTTCTCCTCTTCTAATGGTAAGGTTAATGTCATCAACGGCCTTGATTGTAACCTCTTTTAATGAAAAGAAACCCGCTTTAACGGCGAAGTACTTCTTCAGATTCTCCAGGACTACAAGATCATCGCGCATGTATTAGACGCCAAACCTCCTCACTGAAAAGTAAGGACAACCTTCCCTACATTTTCGTTCTTTTCTACCCTGGAAGTTGCCTGATGCAATTGATCAAACGGAAAAACAGAATCGATGACGGCCTGCAACCTTCTTTCCTTGAAATGAGGAACGACTTGATGGGCGAAGGCCTGGGTTGCCAGGATCTTTTCTTCCAGGGGACGCGAACGTAAGACAGTGCCTATAATATGGATTCGATTGGAAAGTATGGTGGCAAGAGGGGTCTCAGCCGACGATCCTCCCATGAATCCCAATAATATTAATCTACCTCGGCTCTTGAGCACAGAGATATTTCGCTGCCAGTATCCGGCGCCTACCACATCGAGAACTAGGTCCACGGGGTTTCGTCCGAACTTCTCTTCTATAACCTTTTGGAAATCTTCCTCCCTATAATTCACCGCCAAAAGGGGAGCCAGTTTCGCTACCTTTAAGATCTTTTCCGAGCTACCCGCCGTGCCCACCGCACGGGCGCCCCACAGATCCACCAACTGTACTGCAGCGGTTCCCACCCCGCCGGCAACTGCATGGATCAGCACAAGATCCCCTGGTTTCATCCCGCCCTGACTGACCAAGGCATCGTGCGCCACGATAAATGCCTCCGGTATTGCAGCCGCTTCCGTGTCATCGAGCTCATCCGGTACGGAGACAACCATTCGCTGATGTGTGACTACTTGCTCTGCGTAACCACCCCCCGCCAGAATGCCAAAAACCCGTTCCCCGTCCTTCCACTCCGTTACGCTTTCTCCCACTTTATCTACGTATCCGACAAATTCCAGTCCCGGAACATCCTGGGGCGCCCCGGCCGGTGCAGGATAAAGGCCTCGTCGCTGCAACAGATCCGCGCGATTGATCGCTGTAGCGGAAACGTTAACCCGTATATTTTCGCCGGTAGCGATTAAGTCATCCCTCTCTCCGATCACCAAGTTGCTAAGGTCCTTGCCGAATTTCTCTATTACAGCGCACTTCATTGTCCGCTTCTCCTTTCACGAAGGTCGTTTCTAGAGTAAACTATTACGACCTCCTTTTTCTGTAACTTCCAAATAACTTGACTGTGCAGTTGAGCAAGTTTACCGCTTGCCGCCTACTTTTTTCGTTTACTTGTTGTGAACTACATTCTGGCATAAGGCCGTATGTGTAATGGGATGATAAGGGACGTGGCCGAAATAACTTCCTCATTTGTACATCTCATCTTCAGGCCATCTTTGCCCGATCTTCAAACACAAAATCCTCGAAATAGGCAAAACTATTCCTGTGGTTTTGTATTTTCAGATCGAACAAATCTGACCTAAATCTGAGCGCAAACTTGAGGAAGTTATCTCGCCCTCGCCCCTTATTAACAAACAATGCAGAATGCCCGAGTATTTGGGAAATAGGTGCGATATGTTGCCTGGACTGAGAATTCTTGCCATTGATGTTGGGGGGGGGACGCAAGATATCTTGATCTATGAAGAGGGAACGCCGATAGAGGGTTCCGTTAAGCTGGTCTTGCCGTCTCAAACAAGGATTATCGCAAATCGCATCAGTAGGATAACTAAAGAAGGGAAGGCCATCTTTCTAAAAGGAAACCTTATGGGAGGGGGTGCCTGCGTAAGGGCCATAAGGAACCATCTCTCTGCCGGCCTTGACGTATACGCAACAGAGCTGGCAGCAAAAACCATTCATGATAACCTGGCTGAAGTGGCGGAGATGGGGATAAAGATTGAAAGCGAGCCACCGGCAAGGGCCATGTCAGTTGTACTTGGAGACGTGGACCAGATTGCTCTCAAGGGGGCTCTATCGTATTTTGATATGGAACTGCCTGGGATTTTTGCAGTAGCTGTTCAGGACCACGGGGAATGCATAGAGGGGAGTAATCGCAGGTTTCGATTTCAACATTGGCAGAGGTTTGTGGAAAATGACGGACAGGTTTCCCACCTTGCATACCGAACACCCCCCAGTTACCTTACTAGGATGATAGCCGTTATGCGCGATCTCCCGGGAGCTATAGTCATGGATACGGGCTCAGCAGCTATCCTCGGGGCCCTTTGTGACCCCCGGGTGGCCAAGGAAAACAAGAAAGGTGTGGTCATTATCAATATCGGTAACCAGCACACTGTTGGTACACTGGTTAAAGACGGGATAGTCTTGGGTCTTTTTGAACACCATACTGGATTAATGACCCCGGATAAACTGGAGGATTATACTGATCGTTTTTTAAAGGCGACTCTCTCCAACGAGGAGGTCTTCGGAGACGGTGGCCATGGGTGTTTTATTCATCCCGGTTTCATCCGGGGGGATGGATTTGAGTTCATATCCGTAACCGGACCGAGGCGAGGTATGGCCGAAGGCCTGGGGTACTACTTTGCGGTTCCGTGTGGTGATATGATGCTGACCGGATGCTTTGGGCTGGTGAATGCTGCACTCGAGTATTTTGGTTAGGGTAGGACTGGGTCGGACAACAAAGGAATACAGAGATATATAAGGGAGGAGGGGAACCAAGATGCCCAAGACGAGAGCTCATGTGATAGTGCAGGGGAGGGTGCAGGGGGTATGGTTTCGCGCAGCAACTCAAGATGAAGCAAGGAGGTTGGGGGTTTGTGGATGGGTGAGAAACCTTCCTGATGGAAATGTCGAGGCTGTCTTTGAAGGGGAGGAAGAGAGGGTGAACTGTATGGTTAGGTGGTTTGGCCAGGGGCCGAACGGTGCGAGGGTTGACGATCTTTCTGTGGATTGTGAGGATCACAAGGGAGAGTTCAATGGGTTTTCGATTTCATTTTAGCAATAAGAGTGGTGGTTTTATTTTACATCATCCAACCGCTTTTGCATCTTTTTGTACCCGTCTTTGACATCCTTCAAGATGTCTCCCTGGATTCTCTGTACTTCCTTGCCTACTGCCTTTATGTCTCTGCCCATTTCTTCGGTTTTGGTTCCGAGGTGTGTTACGGTTTTTCCCCCTCCGAAATATATGAAGGCAACAAACAAGATCAATCCAACTGCAATTCCCAAAACTACTTTCTTTATCATATTCAACCTCAAAAGTGGTTTACACTTTTCTTACTTGTGCGGTTACGCAAAAAGTTACAAGTGACCTCAAACTTTAGCTCACTTCATCCCCTGATCTCCTTGAACAGTTACGTCCCACGAACGATTATTTCGGCCTCGCCCCTATGTTTTCATCGTATTCTTGTCGTTTTTCTTCATCCTTTCCTTAAAATATTCTAATGTCATCCTCAGCCCTTGGTCAAGGGATACCTCAGGCTCCCACCTGAGTGAATTTCTGGCCTTGGTAATATCCGGTTGCCTGACTTTGGGGTCATCTTCGGGTAAGGGTTCAAAGGTTATCTTACTCCTGCTGCCTGTCAGGTTCAGGATCTTCTTCGCAAAGTCGAGAATGGTCATCTCATAAGGGTTACCTATGTTAACAGGTGATGACTCATCAGACAGAAGGAGTCTGTACACCCCTTCAATCAGGTCTGAGACATAACAGAAGCTCCGGGTCTGCAATCCATCCCCGAACACTGTAAGTTCCTCCTCCCGTAACGCCTGGCATATGAAAGCGGGCAATGCCCTCCCATCCCGCAGCCTCATTCTAGGGCCATATGTGTTGAAGATTCTGACAATCCTGGTCTCAATACCGTGATATCTATGATAGGCCATGGTCATGGCTTCAGCAAATCTCTTTGCCTCATCATAGACACCACGAGGGCCGACAGGGTTAACGTTTCCCCAATAGTCCTCTGACTGGGGGTGAACCAGGGGATCACCGTAACACTCTGAAGTGGATGCCAACAAAAACCTGGCCTTTTTTGCTTTAGCCAGTCCTAAAGCTTTGTGGGTTCCCAGGGAACCCACTTTCAAGGTTTGTATGGGCAATTGTAAGTAGTCAATTGGACTGGCAGGGGAAGCGAAGTGGATGATAAAATCTACGTCTCCTTCCACATAGACATACTCTGTCACGTCATGCTTTATGAATCTAAAGCTGTTATTACCAAATAGGTGGGCGATGTTATCCATATTACCGGTAATGAGGTTATCCATACAGATGACGAAGTGTCCCTCTGCAATCAGCCGGTCACACATGTGGGAACCGAGAAACCCGGCCCCTCCGGTAATCAAGGTCCTCATACAAACTCCTTCTAATAACCATTCTTATCAATAAATCCTTTCCAGAAGGTCAAGCACATTATTTTGATGTCAAGGGTTATTGACCAGTTCTCGATATAGTACAGATCGTATTCAACCCTCTTCTCAATAGAGGTATTACCCCTCCATCCGTTTACCTGAGCCCATCCTGTCATGCCTGCTTTCATCTTATGCCTGAACATATACTTGGGGACATCTTTTTTCAAGTCATCAATCAGCCTTGGCCGTTCCGGTCTGGGGCCGACCAGACTCATTTCACCCTTGAGCACATTGAACAACTGGGGCAGTTCATCGAGACTCGTTTTTCTCAAGAGGGCGCCAAATTTTGTCCTTCTGGGATCATCTTCGGAGGCCCACACAGGACCTGTCTCATCCTCCGCCCCCATCTTCATAGATCGGAATTTATAAATATTGAAGACCTTGCCATCAAATCCCATTCGTTCTTGGTTATATAAGATGGGCCCAGGCGATGTAACCTTGATAATTGCCCCTATCAAAACCATTAGCGGAGACAGGACTATAATAGCCGATACAGAAGCGGATATATCCAACATCCTCTTGAAAATCATGTTCCATCCATAGAGGGGGGAGTCACTCAAACTGATTATCGGAAGACCATCCAAGGTCTCAACACCACCCCGAAGTATAATGAACTGGTAGAGATCTGGCACGATCCTTATGTCTGCCATCTCCTCTTTAAGAAGTTTCAGGATTGTCCCCAGTCTCAGGGACTCATTGAGGGGCATAGCTATTATCACCTGATCAATCTCATTGTCCCTGACTACCTCTCGAACATCATCATAGAGCCCCAGGATCTTGATCCTTTTGGTGACCTTCCCCACCTTTTCCGGATGTCTCGTCAAGAAACCGACAACCCTGAGACCCAGCTCAGGATGACTTTTTATCCTGTCAGCCAATTTTTGCCCCAAATCCCCCGCCCCGATGACTAATACATGTCTGAGGTTGAATCCCTTCCTCCGAAGATACCGAAGGACCTCTCGAAACATGGCCCTTGACAGCACAAACACAAATATGTTTATCACCCAAAAATATATAAAGACCCCGCGAGAAAACTGGTATTGCCTAACCAGGAAGGTAATGGAAATCAGGACTAAGATGGACAGAGTGCAAGCCCTGACTAAATCAAATACCTCTTTGACCCAGGGCGATGTCCTCTTGGGTTCATATAAACCGAAGCCCTTAAATACAAAGACCCATATAGGTATTATCAGTATCAGCAAAGAAAGGTACAGGCTGAAGGAGGGGATTCCCTTGTAAACCGGAACCAAATTAGAATAGAATCGAAGGTAATAAGAGGTTACCCACGAAAGGGAGAGTAAGGTAATGTCTGTGAGTAACAATAAAGATTCAAAGAATTGACTGTGTTTTTTTAGCAATTCTTGACTCCCGAAATTTGAAGTACTTATCTTCAATAAAGCCCTTGATCCGTTTCTTAAATATAGATCGATCGAACCTTAGGGCGTGTTCCCTTATTTTCTCTTTGTTGAATACGTGAAAAACTCTCTCAAAATTTATGACAGCCTCAATCAGGGCTTCGGGGGTCTGTTCATAAAAGAAGAGCCCCGTTGGCGGTTGGTTGTTCACGTCAGGCTGCCGCTTGCTTTCAGTAGAGTGTTCAACCGGGATGACTGTCTCCAGTACTCCCCCCTTCCCATAAGCAATCACAGGTCTGCCGGAGGCCTGTGATTCCAAGGGCGTAATCCCAAAATCCTCTTCCCCGGGGAAGATAAAGGCCTTACACTTCGCGTAGCATTCTACCAGGACGGGATCTGGTTGCCAACCCAAAAAGTCGATGTTTCTTTCTCCAAGCCTTTTCAGTCTCTTTTCTTCCTGACCGGCGCCGATAATCTTCAGTGGCAGTCCCAGTTTATTAAAGGCATCGACAGCCAAGTCTACCCGTTTATAGGGAGCCAGAGCAGTAACCATCAGATAGAAATCACTGTCTTCTCTAGAAGGTTGAAACAATACTGTGTCCACCGGGGGGTTAATTACTACTGATTCTCTGCGGTAGTATCTCCATATCCTACTTTTCACATGTTTCGAGTTAGCTACAAAATGGTCTATCATGTTGTTCGATGTTACATCCCAGATGCGAAGGTAGTTAGCGAAGAAGGGAATCGTTTTTTTGACTAGCCACCCCACTCTATCTTCGCCGAAGTAATCTCCCCAGAGATCCCAGATATACCTCATCGGCGTGTGAATAAACGATATGTGGCAGGTCTCTGGGGGGGAAATTACGCCCTTTGCCACACAATGGCTGCTACTTAATACCAGATTGTAACCGCTCAAGTCAAATTTTTCAATCGCTGTCGGGAATAGCGGTAAATAATTCCTGTACTTCTTGGAAGCCAGGGGTAACCTCTGGATGAAGGAGGTTGTTACATTCATGTCTTCTATGATCTTCGACATCTTACCCTTTATGTGCAACAAAGTATACAGGTCAGCCTCGGGAAAGATCTCACAAAAGACCTCGAGACACTTCTCCCCCCCCCTCATCCCAGTAAGCCAATCATGAACTATGGCTACTTTCACCGGTTATATCCCCTCGGTAGATGTGAATAACTCAGGACAGATCTATTGATGCATACGCTGCTTATCTTCAGCTGGTGCTTCCTCTTCAACGTGCTACTCGTAATGGGAAAGAACACGATGAACCTGTTCTTTATCCCATCCCAGGGGATGTCTTTTTCATTCACAAGAACCATCGAGCCATCTCCTCATCAGTAATCCTCACCTTTTTCATGATCTCCTGACGCTTCCGCCACGCACTGGCCCAATACCTTCGAATGTCCCAAATGGCCCGCCAGAGTGTAGGCTCGAATAAGGTCATGTATGCTAATTTCCTCCATTCCAGCCATGTTATCTGAAGGAGGTCCTGCAGGAATAGACTGGATAACTCGTTCTTTATTAGCACTAGATAATGGTTTTTAAAGGAATGATACCTCCTTATCCACGGGACGTTCTTCCTAATGGCAGCATGTTTCCACCCCTTAAGGTGGTACAACCTGGCTTTTGGGGTGTAAACAGTTTTCCACCCCAGGAGCCGGGCACGCCAACTTATATCAACGTCTTCCTTATATGCAAAGAAGTCCTCGTCAAAATATTCTTCGCCTATCTTTACGTCCTCCAGCATGACTCTGCGGTAAAGGGCCGCCGCCCCGCAAACACTGAAGACCTCCTCTTCCTTATCGTATTGTCCATTGTCTCTTTCCCCGTGGCCCCGTTCAAAGACACGGCGATTTTTATGTATTATATGGCCTGCACTGTCCACGGTAGGGTCATTGCCAGACCCCAGTCCCATCTCCGGAGGGAGACCCAGGAGGAGTTTTCCTCCCACACAGCCGATCTCAGAATCTGTCTCCATGATCCTGATCATCTCCTCAAGTGCCTCCGGGAGCAAGACTACATCAGGGTTTAAGAGGAGTATGTAGTCGCATACCCCTGTTGACCGGATAATCCTATTAGCGCCACCAGTGTAACCGAGGTTTGCCTCCTGGGCCAAGATGCTTATCTCTGGATAGACCTCTGCAATAGGTCGAATTTTCTCTGGAGTACTGGCATTATCTATCAGGATGACTTCATTTACGGTAAGAGTCTGCTGATTAAGGCTTTTCAGGCAAGAGTATAAGCAATTATAATCCTGGTAATTGATTATTCCAGCTACAAGGTGGGGTTTAACTTTCATGTTTGGGAATTGCCCGGGCGACACATAACATAATTCCTGATTGGAAAATATCCAATTTCACCCTTCTTAGGGACGTGGCCGAAATAACTTCCCTATTTGTACATCTCATCTTCAGGCCATCTTTGCCCGATCTTCAAACACAAAATCCTCGAAATAGGCAAAACTATTCCTGTGGTTTTGTATTTTCAGATCGAACAAATCTGATCTAAATCTGAGCGCCAACTTGAGGAAGTTATTTCGGCCACGTCCCTTAGCTTTAACAGGCTGTAATTTCATGATGGATTAACGCTCTCTTGTCATCTGCCCCATGTGGTTTAGTTAGTTTCCATCCAGGAATGGCCATTTTTCCCCTGAGCTGCGTTCTCCTCCGGTTTCCGCCTGCGACGTACGATCATGTACGACTCGGCGCAAACCGTCGTGCGGCCTTGCTCAGAGAAAAAATTGCTCATTTCTGAATTGG
>DAOWME010000006.1 GCA_030643245.1 Deltaproteobacteria bacterium | reverse complement strand
TAATTCCAACCAATAAATGCACCGGATGAAACCGGTGATTTTCATGTTTCGCATAAATATTAGAGCATATATGCCAGAAATTTCGAGATTTTTTGGGATAATAATAAGAATGTTTTATGATGAACATAATCCACCACATTTTCATGCAGATTATCAAGGCAATAAGGCTATTTTTGATTTCAATGGCAACATTTTGAAAGGCGATATAAAGTCAAAAACGGCAAGAAGGGGAGCATGGGGACAGGCGAGATATTCCATATTTGGCTACCCTTCGCCTCCGTCAGGCTGGGTCTGGACTTTGCCCAACACCTGTGTCATAATGTTGGACATCACCAATTAGCAGCCGGGCTATGCCCGGCACACAACAATCGCATTCACGCTGACACCCAAAGCTTGGGCGGTTTTTAATTTTGCGAATGCCTTGTTAAAGGTTGCATTTGTCACGTCCTAATTGGCTTTGGGTGCAGGTGATGCGAGGCGTTCCCGGCGACTGACGTCGCCGGGAATCGCGTCGCTGACTTCGTCAAGTGCCTTGTCCCGACTGCGCTCGCCGGATGGCAGCAGGCAAGCCTGCTTCCATCCGCCGTGCTCGCGGGTCAGCGCCGCGATTGTGCTGCATAGCCATCAATTTCAATAATAAAAATGGAGAACATAGTGACTCTTTCACCATCTCTAATATGGTTTCTTGTCGGTGTTGCATTTTTAATTGGCGAGTTAGCATTGCCAGGGGTTATTTTAATTTTTTTTACTATTGGATGTTGGGTTGTGGCATTAATTACATGGTTATTTGATATTGAATTAACAAGCCAAATACTATATTTATAGTGTCATCATTAACTCTGCTTTTTGCTTTACGGAAATACAGCCTGAAGATATTCAAAGGGAAGACTCGCGATAGTATTCATGATGACTACACGGATTCGAAGATTGGGAAAACAGCAATTGTCACAAAAACAATAACTCCTAATATGCCTGGTGAAATAAAAGTTATGGGGAGTTTTTGGAGGGCTATTGCAGAGGAGGAAATTGAAGAAGGGAAAACTGTTTTAATAGAAAGTCAAGATTCCGAGGATGGACTCACTTCTAAGGTTAAACCTGTATAAGGAGGGAAAAATGAACGAGCCATTGATTGTTGTAAGTGTATTAGCTGTCATTGTTATTGTCCTATTAATAAAAACAGCCGTTATTGTACCTCAAAGGTCGAAATACATTGTCGAACGACTTGGCAAGTACAGCAAGTCTCTTAGCGCAGGCTTCCAAATTCTCATCCCTTTCCTTGATAAGGTCGCATACAAACGTTCCCTTAAAGAAGAGGTTATGGACATCCCTTCACAGGATTGCATTACAACCGATAATGTATCCGTTGCAGTCGATGGTATTCTATATCTGCAGGTGATCGACAGCAAGCTATCTTCCTACGGTATTGATGACTATAGAGTTGCGGCAAGCCAGCTTGCTCAAACCTCATTACGTTCAGTGATTGGCAAAATTGAACTTGACAGAACATTTGAAGAACGAGAGAGCCTAAACCAGCAAGTAGTTTCTGTAATTGACGAAGCAGCTCAGAATTGGGGAGTTAAGGTTTTGCGCTATGAGATTAAGGATATAACTCCGCCTAAAACTGTAATGGATGCAATGGAAAAACAGATGAAAGCTGAGCGAGAGAAACGTGCTGCTATTGCAACATCTGAGGGTGATAGACAATCCCGGATAAACCGTGCGGAAGGATTAAAAAAAGAAGCTATCGAAGTGTCCGAAGGTGAGAAACAAAAACGTATAAATGAGGCTGAAGGTCAAGCAAAAGAAATTGAACTGGTTGCACAGGCCACAGCTGAAGGGATCAAGAAGGTTGCTGAATCTTTAAGTCTGACCGGAGGAGAAACAGCCGCAAATTTAAGAGTGGCAGAAAAGTATATCGCAGAATTTGGAAATTTGGCCAAAGAGAATAACACTATGATTATCCCTGCCAATATGGGAGATATTTCATCAATGGTTGCAACAGTTATGTCCGTCTTGGGGCACACCAAAAAGACGCCCCCAAGCAAAAGTTCGTGATATAAGGAAGACAAAAGGGAAGACACAAGAAAACAGCCCCAAGGAAACCATATATTTCTCCCGGCCTTATCTCGAGGTTGACGCCATCCACTGCTTTCAGTTTGGGATATCTCTTTGTAAGATCAATTAGTTGAATCATTGGTATTCTAAGATTTCTGCCTTGAGATGTCCTATCACCTTCATCATCTCAACTTGTTTGGCCAGTCCACCTTCTACAAGCCGGATATGGGTGGCATCTGCAGGGAATTGCTTCATGGTTGGGTCAATGGATATCCACTCCCCCACATAGACTTCCGACCATGTATGATAGTAGAAATTTTTCTCAGAGAAGACGATGCCTGCGATGATCCTGGTAGGTATCCCAGCTGCTCTAGTCAATGCTGTGAAGAGGGCTGTATGCTCATTACAATCTCCAACCTTTGATTCCAGCACCGCCAGAGCGCTTGGTATGCTTATGATAGGCTTCTTGTCCACACTCTGATATACCCAGACCATTATCATCGTCGCCACCTTCAATGCATTCTTCTCACCTCCCATAATCCTCCGGGCCTGTTCCACTATCTTCAGGTCATTACTCTGAACCAAGATGGACGGTTCCAAGTGCTTTTCAAATCTTCCCTCTCTTAGTGGAAGGACGTATGAACCGGCGACTTTGATATTCTCCCTGGTTACCTTCAATATGTTGTTTTTAAAGGTCTGCCTGCCGCCCGAAAGTTTGAAGTCACCTGGGGAAATACCCTCCAGCCTCACTTTCAGGCTTTTTAGAGACCTGGGTCTTTCTATATGGATATTAACAGGAACAGCGGTGGATAAAATGATGTCAGCGCCCGCAGTACCAGATCCTTTTGGCCAGTTTTTTGTTAGCGCCTCTTCTTTAGTCTCCTTTAAGAATACCATCCCCATGGGACTTTCTTCCCTCAATGTCTTGCCCTCTTCACTAACCCACACTGTGATCACCACACCCTTAAACGACTCTATCAGGCGATAGGCCAAGACATTCTCTCCGCCGATTTCCATCTCTTCCTTTGCCTCTATCTTGATTATTACCTCATCGCTGGTCATAGTTGAAGGGTCGAAGATAGGGAAGCTGAACTCTTTTCCCACATGTAATCCTTGCTGTAATAATACGAAATTAAAGCTGTCGGACAGGTAAGGGGTGGTTTTTAGAGGGATTGTTTCTTGGACCTCACGTCCTCCTGAACTGACAAATAGCGCCATCTTATTTTCCGACACCTCTCCACGGGCCAGGAACTTCACCACGCCCGATTGAAGACTGAAACTGAATGACCTTAGGTAAAAATCTATATCAAGCACCGATCGTTTGCGGATATCTATCGTCTGAGGAACACCCATTACATTGAGTTTCATCAATATCTTTTCAGAGATGAGATAGGTATTGTCCGCCTTATCCATGTCTGTGACACTATATCCAACCTTATTCCTACCCATGTAAATCCCCATCCATTCTTCTCCTGAGAAGGTAATGGGTTTCTTTAAATCTGCCGGAGCAATGGTTTGAGGCGACTGAGGGGAGTTGAGGCAGGTTTTCTTGACTAACAACCCTGTCATTATGAGCCAGAAAGCAACGATGATGAGCGTTAAGGTCCTGGAAAATCCTTTTGATAGGTTCATTTCTCTGGACTTGCCGGATTTGGTATCTGAAGACTTACAGGACTAAAGGACATACTTCCTTTCTTACTTTTCGGTGTCAGATGTCAGGAGAGAGAAACACAAGATCCAAAATTTTCAAACATCTTCTAAACATATCCAAAAGGAACTGGTGTAAAGGTTAGAATGAATACTACAAGGGTTATCCATCCGATGGTCTTCCTCTTAGCGTCCAATGGTGTCAGAATGTCCAGTGGACGAGGATGCCTCAAACCCATGATCAGGAGGATGAATCCCCAGACAAACCATCCCTTCCAGCCAAGGAACCCGAAGATAAAAAGGAAGAATACAACTATTGTGGAAAGCCTACTCTGTTTTTCTCCCAGCACCGCATAGGCCACATGCCCCCCATCTAGCTGCCCTACAGGCAAAAGGTTGAGTGAAGTGACCAATAACCCTATCCATCCGGCAAACCCTATGGGATGGATCAGGATATTACAATTCTCCGGGATAGAACCGAGGGTGAGTTTTGCCACAAGAGAGAATAATATGGAAGAACCTAGGACAGCGCCGCCAGGCTGGGTCCCTGTTGTTATCTCAGATAGCTTCAAACCTATAATGAGAAAGGGGATAGAGACAATTACCCCGACCAGTGGACCGGAAGCCCCTATGTCCAACAATGCCCTTCTGTCGAGCAGGGGCGATTTCATCTTTATGAAGGCCCCAAAGGTTCCTATAAATGAGGGGGCCGGGATGAAGTAGGGAAGAGTGACATCAACGCCATGTTTTTTGGACGTAATATAGTGACCGAGTTCATGGGATAAGAGAATGATCATCAGCGTTAGAGCAAAGGGCACGCCTTTCACGACCTGAAGAGGGGTATCCTTGGGATTTATACCCTGTTGCAGGGCTCCGGCAAGCATCGTCGTTGTCAATGTTACGAGAAAAAGAATTATGCTCAACTTGAAGTTGGGACTGGTCTCCTGGTTCATGAGCCTCCTTTCCCCTTCCTTCGGCTTTTCGTCAAGAGGTCTTTACCTAATTATGAAGGATGCCTTAATTTCAATGATAACTTAGGCATCCTTCATAAATCAGTTTACACTTTTGAAATTATGGCTGCTGAATCTGTGCCGAGACCGTTTTTTTATTAGAAAGTGTAAACTACTTTATAGCTTTTATGAAGGATGCCATAACTTATTGAATTTATTTCCCCACAGAATCCGTTAGAATCAGTATTAATCTATTTCATAATAAAAGTCCGTTAAAAAACACATGGTTATAAATTAAAATACAAATTGTCCTATAAAGCTAGCGAAAGGTAAGGTCTATAGCACCCACAAATATTTCATACCTATCACAGCGTAGGGGGCCATCCCCAAATTCAGGTTTCCGGATACCCTATAGAAGAAAAAAGACAGCGGATAGTATCGATATGAAAGCGGTTGCGATCAGGACGGAAACACCCATGGGAGATAATAGGCGGTCGGTCTTGGGCCGGGGTTTACTTATGAAGTTTGCCGATACTCTTGGAGCAGACTCCGTAAATATCCTGCCCATAATTGAGGCAATCCCACCAAAAATAAACTGTAAAGCAGGAAGGCCGTATTGAACGGGCTTCCTATATAGAAACCAATCCATATCTAAATTAATTGTTCTCTTCTCTGATGGGTAATATCCGGAAAATATAAGAAGACAAAACGCGAGAACCCCAAAGAACAGTAACTGTAACTTACCTATGACATGACCCAAAGTATATGGTTCATAATCAACAGGATAGGGCAAAATCCTATATAGTACGTCAGGATATATGCCGATAAAAATGCTTAAAAATGCGGCAATTGACATAGCAAGAAGCATATTGAACGGAGGCTCTTCTGTCCTTATACCGGAATCCTCGGAAAAAAATGTGAAAAACGGTATCTTTATACTTGCATGGTGTAAGACCCCAACTGCTGAAAATTGCAAGATAAACCACATGATAGGAAGGCTCTCTTTCGCAGATGCAGTGATTGTCATTGATTCACTGATAAAACCGCTAAAGAGTGGGAATCCCCCTATTGACACGGCACCAATCAAACATAATCCACAGGTAATCGGCATTGTTTTGTACAATCCGCCCAAATCAGTGCAATTACTCTTTCCTGTCATATAAAGAACTGCTCCGGTTGCCATAAAAAGGAGTCCTTCAAAGAGGATATTGCAAAACGCATGGGAAACAGCACCGTTTATAGCCAATGCCGTGCCCAAACCGATTCCGCAAACCATAAAACCAACCTGATTGAGAAGGCTGTACGCAAGCACTCTCCTTATGTCATTAGAAATAACTGCATAGAATATGGGAAAAGCGGTCATTATCGCTCCCAGCCATGCAAGGAGTTCGGTACCGGGAAATGTTCTCGCCAGGATATATACTCCGGTCTTTGTAGTGAACACGGATAAAAATATGGCGCCTTCAACCGTTGCCTCAGGATACGCATCAGGAACCCAGAAGTGAAGAGGGATAACCGCAGTATTCAAACAAAACCCTAAAAATATTAAATAAGAAGCGGCTCCGTTTAACCCGATGTACCCAAATTCGGGGGAGCCTGTCTCAGCAACGTATATGACAATGCCAGCCAAGAGACTCAACCCTCCGACGGCATGAACCAAAAGGTACCTAAACCCGGCACGAATCGATTCCCTTCCCCTTCTTGCCCAAATAAGCATTGTTGAACTAATTGCCAGTACTTCCCAAAAGATATAGAGGCTGAACAAATCTCCGGAAAAAACGATCCCCAATGCACTTCCAGAATAGATGAGGGCAGCTGTTTGCTGCACTTTATCTTTTAGGTGAATAGAATACAGTAATGCCAGGAATGCCCATATAATGAATATATATCCAAACAACCTGCTCAGTTTATCTACTCTGACAAGGATTAAATTATAATCGAGAAAACCAAGTACCCAATGTGTGCCATCAGGCATGTTAAGAAGGGTTATGAAAGCAAGAACAGGCAGGAACAGGATATACGAGGACTTTATCTTCCCTTTTAAAAAAGGGACAAACAATGCTCCGATAATAAATATTGCTCCCAATGGAACATTTTCAATCATAATAGTCCTCTTCCCTTTCAACAATAATACGCAAGACTTTTGCAACAAAAACTAAAACGACACAGGCAACGAATCCATAAACAGCAAAAAACTCGGGTGATTCCTCCCAATGAAAATCGCCATGTCTGTGTATAAAAAGATCAATAATAAGAAGGATCGAAAGGACTGCATAGAGAAGTATAACAACCATATTTCTGTTTTTCGGTATGTCAAAAAAGGCCAATTCTCTCTTTTTTTTCTTCTTCACTATAACCCCCATTTATAAGATGGCCCTTAGGAGAATCGTTCCTAGATACAAGGTGGTCATGAAAAAAACAACGTAAAAAACTTTTCTGTATGCTGGAGTTCCTTCATGGCCTATCTCCATTTTCTCCTCAAAATCGGTTAACCAGGCGGTTATCTCACCATCATCTTGCCTGTAAACAACCTTACCCCCCTTTTTTTCTATTCTTCCCATTTACCCTCCCATCATACTCTTAACAAAGATCTCAGCCAGACGTATAAACGGATATGGATAGAAGAATATAGCAAGAGAAACCAATGCAGTAAACGCCAGAGGTGCGACAATAAACGGTGATGGTTCACGTATATCCGGATCCCTCTTAACGCTTTCGCTATCCTTTCCAAAGAATGAAATGAATACCACCGGCATAAAGTAACCTAAATTCATTAGGGTACTTGTTAAAAGCACAACCAGTATCGGCCATTGATGGGCCTCGATCGAGCCCAGGGCAAGAAACCATTTGCTCATGAACCCGCCAAAAGGCGGTATTCCGGCGACGGATAAGGCGCCGAAGAAAAATGCAAGCATAGTTATGGGCATCCTTCTTCCTATACCTCCTAACCGGCTTATCTTTTTGATATGGGCACCACATAGTATGGAACCGGCACACATAAACAGAGTAATCTTACCAAATCCATGCATTACAATATGGACGACCCCGCCCAGCATTCCATGATAAGAATAGAGCCCCGCTGCAAGGATTATATATGAAAGCTGGCTTATTGTGGAGTATGCAAGCATTGCCTTAATATCGTCCTGTTTTAGCGCAAATAAAGAACCTAAAAGGATCGTGATAGAGACAAAGTAGATAAGAAATATATCCAGATTTTGATTATGAAGAAGCTCTACTCCAAAGATATTAAAATAGACTCTAAGCTGGCAAAAAACCCCTGCCTTAACTACGGCAACGGCATGGAGGAGGGCACTAACAGGTGTGGGGGCAACCATGGCCCTGGGAAGCCATCCGTTGAAAGGCATAATTGCGGCTTTGCCGATCCCAAAGAGAAATAGCAGAAACAAAAAAGTAATCATGCCATTTGAGGCTTTACCGTTAAGTATTCCATGTAGGGAGAAATCCAATGTCCCTGCAAAATAGTAGGTGAACAATATGGCAGGCAGAAAGAAGGCCACTGACGTGCCAAGTAGGTAACCCAGGTATATTCTCCCTGAGGAGCGTGCCTCATTATCCTGGTTATGGGTAACCAGGGGATAGGTGCAAACCGTTAATATCTCATAGAATAGATAAAGGGTAAACAGGTTACTTGAAAACGCAACTCCCAAAGCTGATGAGATCGCAACTGCAAAAAAGGCATAGTATCTTGTTTGAGAATGCTCATTCAGAGATCTCATATAACCGATAGAGTAAAAGGAGACCACTATCCACAGAAAAGAAGATAATAAGGCAAAAAATAGTCCAAAGGCATCTACCCTGAAGGCGACATCTATTCCAGGATAGACCTCTACCAATTTATAAGCAATAACCTTGCCTGTATATAATGTCTTAACCATTGAGGCCACAATAGAGAATGTAACCAATGATGCAATTATAGTCCACAGTTCCCTGAGATTTGGTATCCTTCTCGACAAGATGATCAAGAGAATACAAAGCAACGGGGTAACTGTCGCCAGCAATGGTTTAATAGATGTTATTGTCTCCATGTCCATTCTATGGGTCTCATTACAGATTAGGTGGAACCGCAAACTGGATAATACCGGATACGATCTTTCCTGAAAAAATACCTGCCAAAATTATTGCCAGGGCTACGACCCCCAAAGGGATGAGGATACTTACCGGTGCTTCGTCTATGGTATTCCCCCCATTGCTGTCTTCATTATGATCATGGGATGCCTCCCCGTAGTATGCTATCTCTACAATCTTAAAGAATAGTATGGCATTGATGGCACTGCTAAGTAGAAGTGCCACTATAAATATCCAGTTCTCGGCCTCGATAGCGCCGAGTATAAGGTACCACTTAGAGAAAAAACCGCAGGTAGGTGGTACGCCTATCAATGAAAGGCCGACAACAGCAAAGGCCGCCATTGAAAACGGCATCTTTTTAAATGCGTCCCTTAGTTGATTGATGTTGTGTCCGCCTAATTTATATACAACAGCCCCTGCTACAAGAAACAGACATGTAATCATCAAAGCGTCATTCATTATATGGAGTATGGCACCGGTTAGGCCCAACCTATTCGCCAACCCTACTCCACCCACCATATAGCCTATCTCGGCGATCAGGATATAACAGAACATCCTCTTAATATCAACCTGACGAAGCGCCATTATAACACCGTAGAGAATTGCAATAACAGCCAACCAGCCGAGAATCAAATTTACCGGTAAAATTTCAATAGAATAATACGGCTTAAATACGGTGTAAATAATCCTTATCATTACATAGACTGAAACCTTGGTCATTAAAGGGGCAACGAGAGCACTTGTCGCCGAAGGAGCATAGGTATATGCATCGGGAAGCCAGGCATGTAAAGGAAATAGGGCCATCTTTATAGCAACCCCTACCAAAAAAAATATAAGTGCCACCATGACGACTTTGGAATGATATAAGTTCGGCAATATCTGGGAAAGGTCTGCCATATTGAGGGAACCTGTAACCATATAAAGATAGCCTACCCCTAATAGATAGAAACATGCTCCAATCGTTCCCATAACTAAATATCTGAAGGTGGCAAATGGTGCCTGTCCTTCCCCAATAGCGATCAATGCATAGCCGGCCAGGGATGCAATCTCTAAAAACACATAGAGGTTAAAGAGGTCTCCAGTTGCCACTATTCCCAGAAAGCCTGTTACCTGCAAAAGAAAGAGGGTATAGAAATAGGCTTCCTTTTCAGGATTCTCTTCTTTAACTAACCTCTTAGAATATATAGCAACCAATAGACTAATAGAAGCCACCAAAACCAGGATAAATGAGTTGAGGTGATCTATTACATACTCTATCCCCCATGGTGGGTCCCAACCGCCCAGATGATAGTGAATTACACCGGTATTCAGAACTTCTTTTAAGGTAATAATAGAGAAAATGGTTGAGAGAGAGAGGCCACATAATACCCATGGATAACAGAGGTCTTTCTTCCACCAGCCAAGTAAGGGGGTAACAAAGGCAAACATCAAAGGAAAGAGGATAACAAGGATAGGTGCTTGGTCAGTCATCTTATTCTTGAAATTCTATCTTTTTCAGAATTTCGTCCTCTTCTAAAGTGCCATGCTTTTTATAGATCAGTAAAACGATCGCAAGGGCAACCCCAAGGGTTGCGACCATAACTACAATAGCAGTAAGCATAAGCACATGTGGTAACGGATTTATATAGGAAATAGCCTCAATGGCATGTTCTCCGCCATCATGGGCGTGCTCCAGGATAGGAAGAGTTGCTCCTCTTTTAGCAGCAATAGAGATAAAAAAGATAATAATTGCTGTCTGGAAGATATTCATGCCGATAATCTTCTTTATCAGATTTCTCTTGCTCATCATGGCATAGAAACCTATCATCATAAGTATGATATATATCCAGTAGTTGTATTTGCCGACAATAAAATCAAACATCCTACCTCTCTATTGTCTACGTCTCTTCCTCAATATCAAAATACATGCCATTCCGGCTGAGAAGATTACAGTTGTCTCCCCCAGGGTATCATACCCCCGATAATCTCCCAGTACTGAGGTTACAATATTATGAGTGGCTGTTTCCTCCATAGCCCTGGTAACATATCTTGGAGAGACATGTTGACTGGCAGGAGTGTCAGGGTTTGCACAGTCAGGCATATCAAGGGTACCGTAAATTAGTACCGCTGCTGTAAGTATTACAATGATAAGACTTAAGATTCTCAATCCTTTGACCTCCGGGTAGTCTTGCTCACCGCAACAATTAATAAGATTGTCCCTATACCGGCACCGACCGATGCCTCAGTAAAGGCCACATCAACAGCACCCATCTCTGCCCATAAAAGACATAAAAGGAAACTGTAAGCGCCCAGTATTATAACAGAACTTAAGAGATCCTTCACTGTTATAGCAGCGACAGCACATATAAGCACAAAGATGAGAATTGCAAAATCGAAGAGAAGGATCATATCTTATTCTCCTTTTTCATCCATGGTTTAATGCCGCGTCTCAACCCAGCACGAGATATAGCGTGGGTAGCCGTCGGTTGAGCCCAAAACATAAATACTGCAATAAAGGCTATCTTAAGGCTGGTCAATGAAAAGCCTTCATATAAACTGATACCGATAAGAGAGAGTAATACAGCCAGGGTATCACCCTTGCCTGTAGCATGCAATCTGGCAAAGAAATCAGGAAAGCGCAGAAGCCCGATGGTGGCCGTTGTGAAAAAGAAGAGTCCGCCCACCATAAACAATATAGATAATGGAGTTGTCAAATTCATTATTTATCTCCTTCCATTTCCAGATACTTGGAAATAGCCAGGGTGCAGATAAAATTAAGAAGGGCATAGACCAGACTGATGTCTATAAACATCTCAATCCGTTTATAAATAACCCCCATAATCAAAAGCATAATCAATGTTTTGTTACCAATAGCCGAAACAGCAGCAACCCTGTTAAAGATACCCGGACCAAATACAACCCGGTATAGAGCTAAAAAGACCAGGATACACAATCCGACACCTATACTTAAAAAAAACCCGTCCATCTATGACCTCAGCAGCATCATCGAGTATTATCTTCCTCATCTTCCAGGAGAGTCCCCCCTGTGGATATATTAAGGAAGATAGAGACCATAACTGCCATAACTGTGATACCTACCCCGATCTCAATACCTAAAATCCCAAGTGATCGTGCCTCTGCGGGAACTATATGCAGCAGTTTGGATAGCTTCCCATAATCGAGATAATTTCCAAGGAGAATAATGCATAACAAACCAATTCCAGAATAGATCAATACCCCGAGACTACTTAATACAGCTATCCCCTTTTCAGTAATCCTCTTCTTTGTCTCCTTAAGTCCATGGGTTATAAACAACAGTATCAGGCTGGCTCCGAGAATGACGCCTCCCTGGAAGCCTCCACCCGGGCTATGATGTCCGTGCATTATCACATAAAGGGCAAAGATCTGAATAAACGGCGTTAGAATGCGGGCGATTGTCTTTACGATTATGTCATCGTAGGCTCTGATCATCTTAATATTCTCCTTCTAATTTCCAAGTATATGCAGGTTGCATCTCAGCCATCCTTAATGTTGGTGTGGTCTGCCCCCATAAAGATATGAGCCACCCTATCCTCCATCTCGCCGGTACCAAGGTCTTTCATCACTTTCCTATCCAGGGCATGGACATAGAACTCGCCCTCTATTATATCCATGGTGATAGTACCTGGGGTAAGGGTAATTGAATTGGCAAAGGTTACCAAAGAGATATCCGTTTTCAGCTTCGTTTTGAACCTGATTATCTGAGGATCTATCGGTGGGTTTGGGTGCAAGGCTAAGGCGGCCACATGGATATTGGCCTTGACGATCTGGTAGGTCAGCCAGGGCATGTATGCGCAAAATCTTAGAAACACCAGCCAATGACTTCCTACTCTAACATTGGCAAAGAAGAGATCATAAGAAAATCGAGCTACTAATAAACTGCAGATCACACCAAGTGTGAGATGATAAGTGTCAAAATGCCCGGAGAATATAACCCAAAAGATAAAGAGAAGAAGAAAAGCAACAATGGAGTTATGTAGTTTATGTTCACCCTCCTGAGCACTCCGGGGAATGGTGCGGGTTTGCCTTTTTTGCATATCCATCACCTTTACACTATGATATCTTATTCAAAAACAGGCATCCTTCATATATAGGTTTACACTTTTTAAATTATGGCTGCTTCAACTGTGCCGAGACCGTTTTTTCATTCGAAAGTGTAAACTACTTTATAGCTTTTATGAAGGATGCCCAAAAACAACTCCCCTTTTTTCAGTACTGAATGAATACTCATTCATAATTTTCAAAATTAACACAACTGAATAATAATTGTCAAGATTTTTCGACCTGTGCAGTTGAGCAGGATTGCGTTAAGCGCCGGCTGCTTGCTTCGTTTGCTTCTTATACGTAAAGACCTGGCCAACTTTTAAAATAGACATACGAGACTTGTCATTCCATTTCATGTTCAGCCTTATGCCAGAGTGTAGTTCATAAGAAGCAAACGAAATAAGTAGGCGGCAAGCGGTAAACTTGACCAACTGCACAGGTAGAGATTTTTTAGGTTCATCATGGATTATACTACTCCAACTGTGCTTGGCGGGGATATAAATTTACCACACAATACCTTCCATATCCTTATGATCCTCCGATATTTCAAAGCCTTTCTGCACATAAAGTCTCACGCAGGCATCAACGACCGCTGAGTCGTATAGGACGCCCTTGTTTTTTAGAATTTCTTCTAATGCCTTGTCCATTCCGAGGGCCGGCCGGTAAGGTCTATGGGAAGATATGGACTCAACCACATCGGCCACTCCCAGGATCCTAGCCTCTAACATAATCTCTTCACCGGAAAGCCCCCTGGGGTATCCTGAACCATCCATCCTCTCATGGTGTTGAACCACCATCTGCGCAACGGGCCATGGAAATTCTATGTTCTTCAATATGTCGTATCCTACCTGTGGATGGTCCTTGATAATATTGATTTCGCTCTCGCTTTGGTGTCCCGGTCTACTGAGAATTGCCGCAGGCACGGCTATCTTCCCAATGTCATGAATAACCGACGCCATGTAAAGACCTTTGATCTTCTCTTCCGGAAGTGAAAGCTCTTTGGCAATGGCACATGCAAGTCGAGCTACCCGCACCTGATGCCCGGATGTATAAGGGTCTCTCATTTCGACCATCTTTGCTATTGCCTGGATCGTACTGTTCATTGCCTTTCCCAACTGACGAAGGCTTTGCTGGATCTTTTTCCGGTCCTGTTTGTGCACAGTTATGTCTGTGATAACCGTTAAGCTGCTTTTAAAGTTCCCATCGACATCGAGGATCGGCGCGGGTGATAATATAGTGGGAATCTCCCGACCGTTATTCCCCCTCCAGACGATCTCGTAAGCAGGGTGTCCTCTCTCCATTCGCCCAGCCCAATGTTCCTCTATTATCCTCTTATTGGTCTCATCGAAGAAGTCGAAAATAGGACGCCCGATCATATCGTGTCTGGAATATCCCAGTATTTCAAAAAATTTGTCGTTGATATATGTGAATATCCCGTTTTCGTCTAATATTCCAAGGCCATCGCTCATAGTCTCAACGATCAAACGATGGAGGGCCTCGCTTTCCTCCAGCGCCTCATGCATAAGCTTACGTTCGGTAATGTCCCTGAAAAACCCCACAACCCGGTTTCTTCCCTCATATACGATCTTCTTGCTATTCACATCCGCAAAAAATGTTCCCCCATCTTTTCTTAAGCAGGGAAGCGCCTCTATCTGAGATATCTCCGCTGACATCAGACCTTCAAGCCCTGACATCACACCTCTCAGGCTTTCCTTTGGGCTGATATCCAGCACCGTCATGTTCCGCAGCTCGTCAGCGGTATAACCCAAAAGGTTACAGATAGCCGGATTTGCATAGACAATCTGGCCGGTCTTAATGCCGATCACTAGTATTCCATCGGCTGAGCCTTCAGAGATTACCCTAAATTTCTCTTCGGATTCCCTCAATGCCTGAAGCATCTGGGAACGCTCGGTGATCTCTCTTGTTATACCCCTGTATCCTCTCAGTTGGCCCGTTTCATCGAAGATGGGGATTCCGCTTGCCTCCAAGATTACGGGATGGCCATCTTTGTGGTGATTGAGAGTTTCCTGACGAAGGAACGGCTCTTTGCGCAAAGCCTTTTTGGTGAAAAATCTGAGTGTTTCTTTACGGTCCGATTCATTAAGCAGGTCAAAGAGGGTCTTGCCGAAGATATGCGTGACGTCGTAACCCAATACATCTTCGATCTTAGGGTTACTATAAGTAAGGGCCCCCTGCGTGTCCGCCTCCCAGACCCAGTCAGTGGTGTTCTCAGCAAGGTCTCTAAACTTCCGCTCTGACCGCTGCAACGCCTCCTCTGACCGCCTTCGCATGTCTGCCTCTTCCCCCCAGGAACGCCCCCAGCGATAGATCGTGACAAAAGAGAAGACACCCCCGGCTACCACGATGCATATAATGGAGCCCAATGCATACATTTCCTTGCGGTAGGTGTCCTTAACAATTCTTTCCACCTCGGAAACCGGCACACACACAGCCACCGACCAGATTCTATCAAAAACATGGATCGGAGTATACGCGATAAGCTTTTCGATCTTTCCTGTTGCTTTCCGATGCCATCCCGATATATACCGTGCCGTCCCATCCTTTCCTGTCATCATCTCTTGCTGGATCCGGTTTATCATATCGTAGGAGAGATCAGGATTCCTTTCGGCCCGCACCTTAAAGGCATCTCTACCCACGAACGCCTTTTCGTAATGGGCCAGGATCACCCCTTTGTCGTTCAGCACCCATGCATAGCCTGTCTTGCCCGACACGATCGGGTCAACAAACAGCTCGGCCACCAATTGAGGGTCAAAGGAAAAAACCATGACCCCGTTGAATTCCCTACCGCCTTCTTCGCGATCGACGTAGACCGGTCTGGCAACTCGGATGCGTCTCTCCCCCGCCTCATTGATGACCAGACCGGACATCACAACCTTTCCCTCATCCTTTCGAAAGTAGGCCTCATTGCTATAGTCCCGGCCTATAAGGTCTTTCCGCCAGCCCTCGTCGGGGTAAATAAAGCGAAGGATCCCATTTCCGTCAAGCCTCCGAGATGACGCTCGGGTTGGAAAGATCATGTGCAAAGATCGCATCTGTTCAACCATCCCCGGTTCCAGCCTCTGCACAGCCGAAAAATACGAAAATGCCGCCAAATCGTCATCTATATCCTTGAAGAACGTTTCAACCCCCTTGGCAACCGATCCGGCCAATATCAATTGCTGGCGATTGAACTCCGCAGTCACGAGCTGAAGTGAGTCACGATAGCATTTTCTTCCATAGTAAAAAGTGACTATTACAGCAGCTACGGTTACCACTGCAATGAAACAGACATGCAACAATACGGAGGATTTTCTCACTCTCCGAATGGACCGATCCTCTCTCTTGTCGTCTTCTGTCTTTTCAGACTTTTCCATAACCACTTGCTGCCCTCCATGGGTTTCTTTCTAGTGATCATGTTAGGTAGTGTCCATCCAGAAATGAGGATTTTTGTTCAAGATCAAGGCATGCGAAAAAAATAACCGCAGGCATATATTTGATATTCCGAGGATTATTTTTTGAGCATACGCAGATATTGTGCAAAAAGACCATTTATGGATGGACATATACTTCATCAGGTCCCGATCATCGTTTCGGCCACCCCGTCATTAACAATAGGAACAATCCCGGTGATTTCTCAAACCTCCAACCTTCCAACCTTTATCAATCGATCAATTAAGATCCCTGAAACAAAAGCAATCCCCATATTCTTCGTCGTTAAGCTTATGCCTGCTATCATAAATGCCACAAACAAATCTTTCCTGTCCCTGACATCCCTTACGAGTAGAGCCAGTTCCAAACCGGCGAAGACAAGGAGTACTCCCAGTACGGCGTTGGGTATCGCAGATAGTAAGTTAATGCCGATTCTTCCGAAAACCACTGCTATGACGACAAATATAAGTCCTATCATCATATTGGACCCGCCGGTCCTTGCCCCGAACCGATAATGGGCGGCAAGTCCACCAGCACCATGACAAACAGGCATGCCTGCCAAAATACCCACACCTATGTTAGCGAAGCCCATGCTCGTGGCAAATCCACGATGTGTCGCCCGCTTTGTCTGCTCCGGGTTCTCGAATAGGCTCCGAACCGTATCGGTGGTGCCCATGATCGCGTTTCCCAGTGTCAATGGAATCTGGGGGATCACTAATAGAAAGAGGGCGCTCCAAAAGTCGCCGATCCGTGGCCATATGACCTTCATGGGTAGGGGTCCAAGATCAAATGCCACCCCTTTTAAAGCGCCAAAACCAACACCTATTGCAGCCCCGACCGTCACAAAGACCAAGGCGGCCGGGAAACGCCTGCTCGACAGCAAAAAAAGAACCAGGGCCACACCGAGGATACCTAGCACCGGGTTTACAGGTATCCCCGCAAACAAAATAATCTCGCGCGTGCCGTCAATAAAAAGGTCGCGGTCTTGGATAAAGCGGATCCCCTTGGTAAGGAGGATGAAGCCCAGACCAAACTGAATCCCGCGGACAATAGGCTTCGTGAAAAACCTCGCAACCCAGTCAATAATACTTGTCCAGGCCAGCAGTAGTAGCACTCCACCGAAGATGAACCCTGTTGCCGAGATTATCTGCACCGTGATCTTGTCGGGAAAGGCGATGGCAATGGCTGCAACTACCTTAAGAGGCTGTACCGGGATAGGTAGGTGGAAGTAAGCCCCGGTAAGGATATAGAAGAGGCCTACTAAGAGGAAGATCGACGTTAGATTGAGACCAGTGATGAGGATCAACCCCACCGAAAGGGGAATAAGCGTTCCCAGATCTCCCAGGGAGCCGGCAAATTCAACCCGGTCAAACCTGAATGAACCGATCTTCACGGCGCCTCTCCCTCCTAAACGAAAACCGTCACTGAAGGCCTCGATCATTGTTTCGGCCATCCCGTCATTCCAGCGAAGGTGGGAATCAATAGGTATTACCAGGACTTATTGAGAGGCTACCATTTTCCCTTCACACGTGTTAAATAGATGACCCGATTCCAACATCCGATGATCGACCATAGCACACTGTAAGGGTCTTAGCAACCCTATTGCAGTCATTTGCGGCACATATCGCACGGCCATAATTTGCGCTTTTTCACCGGCCCTGACCACCGATCGCTGCGTTGCTCAAGCATGCAATAGGACCCGCTATTACTCGCTTTCGCGCCTTGCGCTCGATGCCCATTGCTCGCCAAAAATTCCGCAAATTATGACCGCGCGAGGTATAACGTCGCGTGCTGGGTTGATGTCTACACGTGTGGTTTATGGATGGGCACTAGGCCGGCATGCGCACAGTCAAGACAGGACATGGGGCGTCTCTCAAAACTCTCTCAGCCACGCTTCCAAAGAGTACATGACTCAAACCTGTACGTCCATGGGTACCCATGATAATGAGGTCGATTTCTTTCTTCTTCGCTGTATTCAATATCTTCAAGAATGGTATCCCTTTCGATACGATGGGATGGTATCCCTTCAACCCGGCAGCCTTCGAATCACTGATGTCATCAAATGCTTGCTTTGCTTTTTTTTCCATATCCTCAGAAATTTTATCCAACATAGTCAAATCGACAGTCGTTTCAAAATATGCCCAGTTATGGAAAATCTCTTCGATTACATGAATGACGTACAACGAGGCTGAGAATTTCTCTGCCATCACTATCGCGTAAGGAAGAGCGAAATCTGCCGTATCAGAAAAATCATGGCAGAACAATATATTATCTATAGTTATCATAATACATCCTCATTGCTTAAAATATGCAGAGGCCGGCAAAATTCCTTGCCGGCCTCTTTCTGCAATTCACCTTCGTTCTTACTCTTCGTATCTGAATGAGACATCCAGCCGGACACGGAACTGGGTTATTTTACCTTCTTCAATTGTCACATCATGTCGTTTGATCTCAGCAATCCTCAGGTCTCGCAGGCTCTTTCCCGCTGTGTTAATTGCATTTTTTGCGGCCTGCTCCCACGAAACATCGCTCGTTCCCACCAATTCGATGATTTTGTAAGTACTTCCTTCTGTCATGACACCCTCCTTTCTTCATTTAGGTTATTATACTCTATCACAAGCCTGGAAAATAAGACTTGGGCTGTGATAGACACATTCAAGAATGACGCGACCATCCTGGTCAGCAAGGTTCAACTGAACCTGAGAGGGCCTTCAAGCCAACACAGGATGTCCGGTCACTCCGAGAGATCCAAAGCAGTGACAGCCTACCGATATCTTCGGCTGATATCGGAATATTGCGGCTCATAGACGATAGCATCAGAGCCTTTCACTATTTTTCTTCCTTGAACTTTGGGTATTCCAGGGTACATTGGCTAAAATCGAAGGGTTTGCCACATCCCATGCATACATGTTTTTCTTTGAACTCGTCTGCGAAAATTTCCTTTTCTTTTCCGCAGTTAGGACACTTACAAATAAAGGCTTCAAGGTTATGTTTCTGATAAAAGCCGGGGCACTCTTGTGGTGTACTCATGATAACCTCCTTTAGATGGTCAGTTGTTTAAAATCTGGCAGCCATTCGGGGTTGTTAAAAGATCTGCCCTGGATCTCTCATATACCTCCATGATTTTTTGTATCTTCCCCTTTCCAGAAAATAATCGCTCTCTTTGGCCAGCTCGTTGAAAGGTTTCTGAAGACAGTCGAAAACCTGTCCCAGTTGGATGGGACCCAACTCCGCTGACAATTTTACAACCTGTTCGGTTGATCAGTTTCAACATACCTCCCCGCTAAGGGGCGAGGCCGAAATAACTTCCCCATTTGTGCATCTCATCTTCAGGCCATCTTTGCCCGATCTTCAAACACAAAATCCTCAAAATAGTTCGACTATTCCTGCGATTTTGCGTTTTCAGATCGAACAAATCTAACCTAAATCTGAGCGCCAACTTGAGGAAGTTATTTCGTCCCCGTCCCTAATGAACGACCCAAATCGCCAGATCGGTAAGGCTGAAAAGGACTTTCTTGGTAACGCTCCCCAATATAAATTCTTTTAGCATGGAGAGTCCCCTCCGTCCTAAAACAACTGTTCCGTAGTCGTTATCCAGAGCCTCGCGAAGAATATCGTTCGCCGTACTCCGTGTGCCCTCCTCCATTATTTTTGTGTCGATCTGTCCCTCTTTGAGACCCGCATTGAGGAGTACCTTTCGGGCGGTCTCCACATACGTGCCTATTAACCGCCCGGCCTTTTTGTTCCAGAGATGTATAAGTTCCTCCTCCCCCTCGAGTACTTGCTGAGGAACAAAGCGACTCAAGTGCCTCATGGTATGAAAAAGGGTTATCCGGCAATCGGTTCCCGAAAGCATGCGTCCGGTGTGATTCACTGCCTTAAGGGCATTTTCAGAGGCATCCACGCAGAGCAATACCTTTTTCGAATGGATGTCGCCTCCCACAATCCAGAGGGGGCATTCTTCGCAGCATTCCACCAGTTTGTCGGCTACCTCTCCCATGAAAAAGGTTTGTAAATCGGATCGGCCCCGCCTGCCGACAACTATAGCATCCACTTGTTTGCCTCGTGCCCAGAAGTAAATGTCCCGGGGAATCGTAAATTCCATTTTCTGGTAAAATGTTTCCACGTTCTCTTCTTTAAAACCCTTTACAAGAAGAGCTGTCTTGGCGTCTGTCAAGATCTCCTTGGCCATATGTATGTTTTTCTCCTCAATATATTTCAGTCTCGTTCGAATATCCCGGAGTTCACGATCCTTTGCTTTGTCCTCAGTCAGGACCCTCGGCAACGAAGGCAGTACGTGGAAGAGTGAGATATTCAGATTGTATTCGGGTCCGTATATTAGATGAAGATACTCTAGTGATCTCAACGAATTTTTTGATCCATCTACGGGTACGACAATTTCTTTGGCCAAATTTCCCATAATCTCCTCCCCATGGTATGACTTCTCAATAACTAGTGCCCAATTGGCTATTCGGGGGGTATTGACCTTAAATCGATTTTTAGTTCATAATGACTATCCTCGGGGGTCCTTGACACAGTAAAACCCAATTTTCGGCCCAGGGCAAGCATGTGCTTGTTTTCGGCCAGAACAAGGCCGATTATAACTTCGATGCCCCTTTCCTTGGCGATGGTTATCAAATATTTCATTAATATTGCACCGATTCCCTTCCCCTGCTGTGGATCGCTTATCATAACGGCGAACTCCGCTTTTGCTCCCCATGGATCACTTATGAGCCGTGCCACTCCGAGCATCTCTCCCTCTGGGTGCGTCCTATCCATAGCCACAAGGGCCATATCACGGTCATAATCGATTTGGGTAAAACGGGCCAGCATGTCGTGAGATATGGATTTCATCGGACTAAAAAATCGATAGTAGATGCTACGGGAAGACAGGCTATTGAATAGGTCAACGAGAGCCGGAGCATCTTCCGGCTTGATTGGCCGGACAAAAAGATCCACTCCCTCTCTGGTAGTTACTGTCATCTCGTATTCGTTTGGATAGGGGCTGATAACGAGATGATTCGGCGCAGAGACGTTAGAGGGTTCGACGAGCACGCGGGCATCTACGGCACAGGCAAGATCCCCCGCCAGCATCATGGGGTTGATGTCCAGCTCTGAGATCTCAGGAAAATCGGTGACCAGGTTGGAAAGACGTATCAAGAGCTCTTCGAGCAACCCTAGCGGCGCCGGTGGCCTATTTCGATAGCCCCTGAGCATCTGGTAAACTTTCGTACCTTCAATAAGCCTTCGGGCGAGGAGACGGTTCAACGGGGGAAGGGCAATAGCCCAGTCTTTCAGGATTTCAGTCATAATGCCGCCCATCCCGAAGAGGATAACAGGGCCAAAGTCACAGTCCTTCTTGCTCCCCAGGATAAGCTCATAGTCCGGATGTTTGAACATCGGTTGTACTGAAACACCCTGGAGTTCCGCTCTTGAGTCATAGTTGCGGGCATTTGCCATGATCTTCGAAAAAGCGTTCCTTACCTGCTCCTCATTGTACAAGTTCAAGAGGATTCCACGAGCATCGGATTTGTGAACTATATCCCTTGAATGAATCTTCATGACTACGGGATATCCGATCTCTTGAGCGAGACGCATGGCATCTTCTGGAGAACGGGCAACCTCAGTGTGATTCGTCGGGATACCGTATGCCTTTAGCAGTGCCTTTGATTCTATCTCCGTGAGCATCGTAGTCTTTTCCGTCAGAGCCCTCTCGATAATCGCCTTTGCAGCGGACCGGTCGAATTCGAGAGAAGCTTCAAGCTTTGGCGGGATCTCTTGCAGCATTTCAAGGTTGTGCTTGTAGGAATACATAGAGAGGAAGGCTGAAACGGCTCTTTCCGGAGTTTCATAGGTTGGGATGCCCGCTTTGTTTAAGGCTTGACGGCCTTTATCCACGCTTTCACCTCCCATCCAGACGGCGAATACGGGAGGGTGATGTCTGTCTTTGAGAAGTTCAACAAGGGCATTGGCTATAGCAAGAGCGCAGCTCAGTGCCTGTGGAACGAATATAATAACCAGGGCATTGATTTCGCGGGCTGAGAGACAGACGTCTATTGCGCGCCGCCAGACGCCGGGTGAAGCATCGCCTAGAATATCGATAGGGTTTCCTTTGCTCCAGAAGGGCGGCAGAAATTCGTCCAGTTTGAGAATGGTTTCTGAACCGAGGGACACAGGTTCCAGGTCATAAACGGACAGAGCGTCAGTGGCCATCACCCCTGGTCCTCCGCCATTTGTAATGATCGCCAGGCCGGACCCTGTGGGGGTAGGTTGTTTGGCAGTCAGTTCCGCACAGTCGAATAACTCTTCGATGGTATCCACCCTGACCAGACCGGCCCGCTTGAACGCTGCATTGTAAACTGCATCTTCACCGGCGAGGGCGCCGGTGTGGGAAGAAGCGGCGCGGGCGCCCGCCACGGATTTCCCCGCTTTAAGGACAACGATAGGTTTCACACGGGATACAGCCCGGGCCGCGCTCATGAATTTTCTGATATTTGTCAGGTTTTCAATATACAAGACGATGCTGCTGACATTGCTATCGTTACCGACATAGTTAATAAGATCCCCGAAATCTACATCGAGCATGGAACCGATGCTCACAAAATACGCAAAGCCTATGCCCTCTCTTACAGAAAGGTCGAGGATAGCGGCACATATGCCTCCGCTTTGGGATATTAAGGCAAGGTTTCCGGACAAAGGCATTAGCCTGGCGAAGCTTGCCTTGAGGCTTGATTCAGAAGACGCAATCCCGGCGCAGTTCGGTCCGATAATACGGAGGCTCCCTCTGTCCGCTTCCCTCTTGATTTCCTCTTCCAATGCCTTGCCCTTTACCCCTACCTCTTTTCCGCCGGCAGAAAGAATAATAGCAGCAGCGACGCCGGCCTCGACGCATTCTTTGATGATAGATGGAACTTCGACTATGGGAGTAGCGATGACTGCCAGGTCAGTGGGCTGACCGATAACCGATACGGAGGGGTAGGTTTTGAGGCCCTTTATTAATCTGTGGCGGGGATTGACCGGGAAAATCTTCCCCTTGTATCCGTCTTCTACTATGTTTGTTATCAAGGACGTCCCGACGCTCCCTTCCTTTTCGCTGGCCCCAATAACAGCAACGGACGAGGGTTTAAATATCTTATCGAGGTTGTGAATGCTCATAAAAGAATGCCCCCTGGCAACGTATTTTGCTCTTAATCCTCTTTTGGTACGGTCTCAGTTTCTGAGACAGAGGCCCTGTATGTGTTAATGCTCAAGACCGGGATTGACGATGTCTTTATCACCCTTTCTGCGACACTGCCGAAAAGGATCCGCTCAAGCCCCTTTCGTCCGTGTGTGCCCATGATCACCAGGTCAATCCCTTCGGATTCTATGTAATTCAGGATCTCTTCAGCCGCATCTCCAAGAATGACTTTGGTTTTACAAGAAGGATATCCCTCGAAATGGGCCGTGGCGAATTCGTCCATCTTCAGCTCCGCCCCTTTGATAACCCCCTCCTGAAAATCATTGATTGTGCCCCATTCCACATACATTCTTGAAAAGTGTTCAAGGCTGCGTGCAACGAAGAGCAAATGAATATTTGAATCAAACCTTTTCGCCATGGTGAGCACCCAGGGTACAATTTTAGGTGGAACTTCCGAGAAATCGATAGGAAACAGGATTTCATTGAATTCTTTCATAATACACTCCTTCTTAGAGGTGTTTGAAAGATCAAAGTCAAAATCTTCAAAATGGCTCAAGCCATGAGAAAAAGAACAGTCACATCATAGAACGTTTGTCGCACATAGCCAACCATTGCAAACCGCACAGACCGAATTTTTGCGACCTGCGCCGGCTTAGGGACGGGGATGAAATAACTTCCCCATTTGTGCATCTCATCTTCAGGCCATCTTTGCCCGATCTTCAAACACAAAATCCTCGAAATAGGCAAAACTATTCCTGTGGTTTTGTATTTTCAGATCAAACAAATCTGACCTAAATCTGAGCGCCAACTTGAGGAAGTTATTTCGGCCACGTCCCTTATTTTTCTCTTCCTCCCTTTAATGCATTTGCATAAAATTTCTTAGCGTATTCCTTTACCATCCTTCTGGCGTTGAATAGCGGACCAATGCTTTTCATTGCCTCCTTCATAACCCTTACCCATTCGAGAGGGACCCCGTTACTGTCCATCTTGTAATAGAGTGGGATCACTTCTTCTTCCAGCAAGGAATAGATCGCCTCCGAGTCTTCCGAATCTCTGTCCGCCTCGCCTTCTCCCCCAAAAGCCCAGCCGTTTTTGCCGTTAAAACCCTCGATCCACCAGCCGTCGAGAACACTAAGGTTCGGAACACCGTTCAAAGACGCCTTCATTCCGCTTGTCCCGCTCGCCTCCATGGGCGGCAGGGGTGTGTTAAGCCATACATCGACCCCATGGGTCATGTACTGGGCAAGCTGCTCCCCATAATTCTCGACAAAGGCTATCCTTCCTCCGAGCTCAGGATCATGGGCGAAATTGAAGACACGCTGGAGGATACGCTTTGCAGGGTCGTCTTCAGGATGGGCCTTGCCGGCGAATATGATCTGAAGAGGCCTCCAGCGATTGTTAACCAGTTTTTTCAACCGGTCCAGGTCGTGGAAGATGAGATCCGCTCTCTTATAGGTAACAAACCGTCTGGCAAAGCCAATGGTTAATGCCATTGGATCGAGCAAGGTCCCTCCAGCTACCACACTGACAGGGTCCACCCGATCCTCTACCCAGCGCTGCCGTGCTCTGTCCCGGACAAAGTTGACCAGTTTCATCTTCAACCAATAATGGACCTCCCATAACTCCTGATCAGGGATATCATCTATCAGTTTCCAGACGATGGGATCGTCATAATCACCCAGCACCCAGTATGGACTACAGTATTTATTAAAAAGAAGTTGTATCTTTGGGTCCATCCATGTGGGCACATGGACGCCATTGGTGATAGAATCAATAGGGACTTCTTTCTCTGACAGGTCAGGCCAGAGTGACTGCCACATGCGGCGGGCAACCTCACCATGTTTCTTGCTGACACCGTTATGATACGCGGACATCCTCAGGGCAAAGGCGGTCATATTGAACCCGGCGTCCGGTTCTTCCGAGTGAACACCAAGCTGGAAAAATCTGTCACGATTCAAGCCGAGGAGTGGATAGTACCTGGCAAAATATTTTTCCATCAGATCAAAGGGAAAGACGTCATGCCCTGCCCGGACAGGGGTGTGAGTGGTGAAAAGGGTAGTGTCGTGCACCTCCTGAGCCGCCTCATCATAAGGCATCCCCTGTTGAACCCGCTCCCTGATCCGCTCCAGGAGAATAAAAGCCGGATGCCCCTCATTGATATGATGAGCGGCTTGTCTAATTCCCACGGTTTTCAAGACCTGACTTCCCCCGATGCCGAGGATAATTTCCTGTCGTAGGCGTTCTTCCGTATCACCGGCGTAGAGATGGGCGGATATTTCCCGGATCGATGGATCATTTATTTCTATATCCGTATCCAACAGGTAGAGCGGGACGCGGCCAACCACTACTTTCCATACTGCCACATAGGCCTGCGGTTCAAAAAAATAAGGAACCTTGACCACAAGCTGCTCGCCGTCCTCATTGAGAAACCTCGTAATCGGGGCTACATCCCTGTCGATACTCTGGTCGACGTTTTCCTGCCACCCGTCCGGACGAATGAGCTGGCGCAAATATCCCTCCGGATACATGAAACCCACTGCCACGAGGGGAATACCCGTATCGCTGCATGCCTTGAGGTGATCGCCGGCCAGAAAACCTAGTCCGCCGGCATAAAAGGGAAGTGAATGGTGGAGCCCATACTCTGCAGAGAAATACGCAATGGGAGAGTGATCGGGGTCCCCGACATTTTCGGAAAACCAGCCTCCATTTGCCTCCATTTCCTTTCGAAAGATAGCGAGCACCACGTCGTAGTGATGCAAATATACAGAGTCAGTTGCAGCCGATTCCAAAATTTTTACAGGGAGCTCTCTTAGCATCCTTATGGGATTATGGACACTCTCCTTCCATGCCTGCCGATCCAGCCTTTTAAAAAGCATCCTTGCCGCCGGATGCCAACTCCACCAAAGGTTGTAAGCGAGTTCTGCGAGACCGGATATCCTATCTGGCATGTGTGGAAATCTATTTTTCATAGAATTCATAAAACCTTGGCCTCCAAAATACGAATGAGCTGCCATCCATAAATGGCACTTTTTCTAAATCTCTGCGTCAGTCTGACCCTCACATCTGCTCAAGTTTTGATCCTGTTTGTGTTCCGACTTTTCGGTGTCTGGCGTCAGGAAAGACAACGACAAGACCCAAAACCTGAACACTGAAACCTAGGGTGGCCAGACAAAGTGTCAACTACTTTTTAGCGCTTATGAAGGATGCCTAAACGGGCTGGGGGCTCTCTTTTTCCGGCCTGGTGTAAGGCCCTCAAGACATCTTCCCTTGCCACAATCCCCACGACATGATCATCCGCAATAACGGGATAGCTTTTGTTCCGCGTTTCGATCATCTTTTCAAGGACCCTCGTAAGGGGTGTTTCAGGATAAAAGACATCCACTTCCTTGACCATCACTTTTGAAGGGTTTTGATTCATGATGACGTCATAGTGAGGGAGTTTATTATCCTCTGTAAAAACAAAGGCCTTCAAAAGGTCCAGTTTGGTGAGGAAACCGATAAGCCGATCTGTCCCGTCAACCACGGGAAGCCCGTTAAAATCATGTTCTTGAAAAATCGTCTGCGCGTGTGCAAGCGTAATGTCCGGATGGATCGTTATCGGGTGAGGTGTCATGACGTCTCTCACTTGATAATGCAGGAATTCATACATACCAGTTCCTCCTATACGCTTTATATAATCGGCTCAAATCACTACCTGAGGTAAAGTTGCCATAAAAGGGTTCTACCGTTACCATCGTGATGCGGAGGCGCCTAAAGTTTAAATTGTTTCCACCCTCTTCCCCCTTTGAAGGGAGGGGGTCTGGCACAAGGGTGGTTTGGCCTCCCTCGAGAGCGATCCATCTTCGAATCATGATTCTTCCCCGCATAACTTGTCAAGCGCCTTGTTCGGTCCCAGCAAGATCGGGATGTCCGAATCCTTAATAACAAACTGTGCGGTTGGAATCATATTTAACCGATCCGGCATGTTCTCTTTGATGACGATTACCTGGACGCCGTATCGATTGATGAGGTCCAAATCCAGCAAGGATTTCCCAACAAATCCTATATGAACAACCCATTCTAACATCGTCAGGATTCTGAATCAACCTGTCATTCCCACGGATCGTCAATGTAACTTTTCCCTTAACGGACTTAGGCTTACCCCTAACTGTTCACTGTAAAGGAACGTGTAAAGCGCTTCAGCCTTCTTCATAGTATATTGGCCCGTTAAGCTCCTTAAGAGAGAAGTTATTGAAGACATGATGTCCATCGTAGTCAAGGACCCGCAAGTCATCCGTCTGGTGCAAATCACCCATGACGATGTCAAACTTCGCTCCGTATTTCTTTTTCACGTCATCTTCAGAAACACCATAAGCGATGAACTTATTTATCCCCTTTGCAGTCAACTTCTCGACCAGTCTGGAATCAGCGAAAGACTCAAACGTGGTCAAAATAAGAATCGGTCCTGTGCCTGTAAAAAAGATACCCGCTTTCATTGTACACCCTCCTTCCTCTTTTTAAGGGTTGTGAAAACGCCACCCATTAATTCATTGCGACATTTCCGTTGATAAATCGACTCAAAATGACTATAATTATTATTACTTATTGCTCTTTTTTTGTTGCCTGTCAGACGTAATAACCTCTATCAAAGGTCAACATTATCTATAGTGGCTGAGAAAATTATCAACTTGGACCGATCCCTTCGTCATAATTGTCATTGCTGAACTCCGCCACGGAGAACAAAGATTAATTCCCTCTCTTAATATTTATTTTAGCATGAGGCATGCCAACAGAGCATAATGACAATAATTATTGTAAATACAAGTGCTTATCGTGATGAGTCTTCACGGATTGTTTTATTAGGATATGGAAATTTAGAAGAATTTCTAAACCCATTTTAGCAAAAGTTCAAGATTAAGACTATCACATTCGATTTATGAGTGCAAGTATCACATTGTGTTTTGTCCCAAATACCGTTACAGAATATTTGAGGGTCAAGTAAATGAATACGCCAAGCAGCAAGTATACCATTTGGTTCGACAAAAGGACTTGGTTGAGGTGGAGGGGATCAATGTTCAGTCGGATCACGTGCATACGATCCTTTCGGTTCCTCCCAAGTATGCCATTTCGGAAATAATAGGATATTTGAAAGGGAAGATGGCTCTGAATCTTTTTCATCGTTATGAGCGAATGGGAAAGCGGTATTGGGGTCGTCATCTTTAGTCAAGAGGCTATTGCGTGAGCACAATAGGTCTTGATGAAAAACAGATTCGAAAGTACGTCAGATGGCAGCAAAGAAAGGATAAAGAAGCTGAACAGTTGAGCCTGTGGCGATAGACGATAGTTCAGCGTAATACATTCACCAGCGTACCTTCCAGGTACCCCTTATCAAGCCACCACCTATTGTGGTGGTAGTTGACTTAAGGACGATAAGTGTTATATGATTAGTATATAGACTTTTTTCGTTCTCGCTTTCCAGTTGCCGGCTGCTTGCTTCTTGTTGTCCGTTATAAAATACTTGAATCCACCTATGAAGAGGCAACCCGGGACCTTGAGGAACTATTGTAACCGGTTGAAAGGAGAACTTACGACAAGAGAATAGATGTGTTATACAAGGCAGGAGCGGGGTCACGCATAGGCCAGGGTGAACAGATGGCCGCCCTCCGTCCCCCCCCCGCCCATACCTTATTCGACTAGAGGTAGCATTATGATAGCTGTTGCGAAAGGAAGACTGATGACCATAACTCAAGGCATCGTTGACGATGGAACCGTGCTTATTGAAGACGGACGCATTGTTGCTTTGGGTAAGGATGTGGACATCCCCCCTGGGACTGAAGTTTATGATGCAAGTGGGAAGGTGGTTATGCCTGGCCTTATCGACGCCCATTGCCACACCGGCATTTTCGCAGATGGCGTCGGACAGTCTGAGTATGATGGCAACGAGATGACAGGTCCTATCACCCCCCACCTGCGGGCGATTGACGCTATCCACCCGGAGGACATAGCCTTCAAGGATCTGCGAGAAGCAGGAGTTACAACGATCAACACAGGGCCGGGAAGTGGGAACCTGATCGGAGGACAGTTCGCCTGCATGAAGACAAAGAAGGCGAGAACAATTGAAGAGATGGTTGTCATGGCACCTTCAGGCATGAAGATGGCCTTGGGCGAAAACCCTAAGCGGGTCTATGGGGAGCAGAAAAAGTTCCCCTCGACGCGCATGGCAAATGCTGCCCAACTACGCTCCGTACTGGTGGAAGCCCAGAATTATCGCGATAAGTGGACGCGTTACAAAGAAAAGCTAAGCCACTACCGCGACAGGCTGTGTCAATGGAAGATGAAACAAGAGCAAGGCAGGGGGGAGCGACCGGAAGAACCTGATCCACCGGAGCGAGACATCTGTATGGAAGCCCTTATCCCCGTACTTGAGGGAAAATTAAGGGCCATGATTCATTGTCACCGTGCCGACGATATTATGACCGCAGTGCGCATTGCCGAGGAATTCGGTCTACGCTTTTCAATCGAGCATGCCACGGAAGGCTTTAAGATAGCGGACATCCTGGCTGAAAAAGGGGTCCCCTGTGTGGTGGGGCCTATCCTTTTTTCCAGAATGAAGTACGAGCTTCGTGAGATGACACCACGGAACCCCGCTATTTTGAACAACGCCGGTGTCAAGGTAGCTATTCAAACCGATGAAATGTCGGCGGTAAGATATCTAACCATAAACGCAGCTCTGGCAGTGCAACAGGGTATGAAGGAGGACGAGGCTCTCAAGGCCATTACCATCAACCCTGCTGAGATCATCGGTGTGGCCGAAAAGTTGGGAAGCCTCGAAATAGGCAAGGATGCAGACTTGGTAGTCTTCAGCGGCCATCCACTGGACTATCGTTCTGTACCGGAATTGGTACTCATAGCCGGTGAGAAGGCATATGAGAACAAACGTTCACAGGTATAAGAGAAGGAATTTGAACCCCTATGGTAAACAAAGTCTTACGCTTTACCATACCAGGAATGGCAAACATAGGGATTTTGGCCTAAAGGAGTTATCTGGTTTATGAATTACTGTAGTAAGTGCGCTTCACCAGTGACATCTTGTGTTCCCCATGGCGACGATAGACCGCGTTTTGTATGTAAGACATGCCGGACGGTCCATTATGAAAACCCCAATATAGTGGTTGGCTGCATACCCGTTTGGGAGGAAAGCATTCTCTTCTGCCGCCGCGCCATAGAACCGCGTTATGGAAAATGGACAATACCCGCCGGATTTCTCGAAAACGGAGAAACTGTTACAGAGGGGGCCAAACGGGAGACTTTTGAGGAGGCCTGTGCTAAGGTTGACAACCTAAAACCCTATGCTCTGTATGACCTGCCCATTGTCAACCAGGTATACCTCCTCTTCCGTGCCCGGATGGTTGATCTGGATTTCAGCGCTGGAGAAGAGAGTCTTGAGGTGCGACTTTTCAAAAAAAAGGAAATCCCCTGGGATGAACTGGCTTTCCAAGTTATACGGGAAGCCCTGATGCATTATGTCAAAGACTCTTCAAGTGGCGAGTTTCCTTTTTACATCGGTGACACGCCGGAGTAAATGCCATCGGTTCTGGAAGTTGGGGACATCAGAGGTTGAGCCTCGGTCTGAGGAAGTATTACTAAAGTATGACAGATACCAGTTCGGTGTTTTTAGTCTTTGAGCAAGGTAAGGGGCGAGGCCGAAATAACTTCCCCATTTGTACATCTCATCTTCAGGCCATCTTTGACCGATCTTCAAACACAAAATCCTCGAAATAGGTAAGACTATTTGGCATCCTTCATAAAAGCTACAAAGTAGTTTACACTTTCGAATAAAAAACGGTCTCGGCACAGATTCAACGGTGGTTAAATTTTAATCCGTGCAGCTGTTTGAGCGTTTTAGTGAGCGTTAAGAAAGAACAGGGGGAAAGCCCCGTTTTTTGAATCTTTGTAGTTCCAAATCCAAT
>DAOWME010000055.1 GCA_030643245.1 Deltaproteobacteria bacterium | reverse complement strand
GTTCTTTCTTAACGCTCACTAAAATGCTCAAACAGCTGCACGGATTAAAATTTGACCACCGTTGAATCTGTACCAAGACCGTTTTTTTTATTAGAAAGTGTAAACTATTTTATAGCTTTTATGAAGGATGCCCAAAAAAACCAACAATTACCATCATGACGCACTTCAGACTCTTTTCCAGCAATAGGTTGGAGGTCCTGGCCGAATCACTGGCCCGGGCGCTCAGCATGCCTCCGGCATCACCACTGGACCAAGAGGTTATTGTTGTCCAAAGCAAAGGGATGGAACGCTGGGTATCGATGGAACTCGCCAGGCGCCATGGTATCTGTGCCAACTGCAGATTTCCCTTTCCCATGGCCTTTGTGTATGAAATCTTTCAAACGGTGATCCCTGGCCTGCCTGAACATACACCTTACGATCCAAGGATAACGACATGGAAGATCATGAAGCTCCTTCCGTCGTGCATTACAAGGCCGGGTTTTGAGAAGCTCGGTCTCTATCTGGGAGAAGACTGGCCAGGCCTTAAGAGTTTGCAGCTTTCGGAGGGCATAGCCAATACCTTTGATCAGTACATGCTCTTTCGGCCTGAGATGATCCTCCGGTGGGAGGGGGGAGAAGAGGACCATTGGCAGGCCGTTCTCTGGAGAGAACTGGTCAAGGGGCAGACAGCGGGGAGACATCATGCAGCCCTGGGAAAGGCCTTTCTTGAAGCAACAGGGGGACCTCTTGAGGACATAAGTATCTTCCCTGAACGGGTTTCGGTCTTTGGGATATCCGCCCTACCCCGGTTTCACATGGAGATGCTCGGAGCCCTGTCGCGGTTTACCCAGGTGAACCTCTTCCTTATGAACCCCTGCAGGGAATACTGGGGTGATATCCTCTCTGATTGGGAAATGAAGAGAACCATTGTAAGACAGGGCAGTGGAAACCCCACCCCCGAGGAACTTTATCTTGAAAGAGGAAACAGCCTCCTTGCCTCCATGGGAAGGCTGAGCAGGGATTTCTTCGATTTATTAAACGAATTCCCTTGTGAGGAATTTCCATCTTTTGAGGACCCTGGCGAGTACAGTCTCCTCTCCTGCCTCCAATCCGACATCCTGAACCTCCGAGACAGGCCGGAGAAGCCGGATGAGAGAAAGTGCATTGCGGCAGATGACACATCTATTCAGATCCATTCATGTCACAGTTCCATGCGTGAGATAGAAGTCCTCCACGACCAGCTTCTACATATATTTGAAGACGATCCGGACATAATGCCAAAAGATATCCTGGTCATGACACCGGATATAGAAGCCTGCGCCCCTTATATCCAGGCCGTCTTTGACCTGCCGTCCCACGATCCCAGGAGGATCCCCTTTACCATTTCCGATCAGAGTGTCAGGAAAGAGAGTATCATCATAGATGCGTTCCTGGCCATTCTCGATCTCCACGGCAGCCGCTTTGGCGCGTCGCAGGTGCTGGCCATCCTAGAATCAGGGGCGGTCCAGCGCAAATTCGACCTATCGGACAGAGACCTCGACCTTGTTCGAAGATGGGTAAGAGACACCCGAATAAGGTGGGGGATCGACGGGCAGAGCCGTGGTCAAACAGGTCTGCCGGCGGTTCCTCAAAACACCTGGAAGGCGGGGCTCGAAAGGCTCCTTTTGGGTTATGCCATGCCTGGTGATGACGAGAACATCTTTTCCGGTATCCTGCCTTACGATCAAATCGAGGGAGGTGAGGCGTTGGTGCTGGGAAGGTTCCTCGAATTCGCGGACCGGCTTTTTGCCCATGTCACTGCCCTCGGTCAACGTCGCACCCTCCATGAGTGGCGACAAACCTTGACAGAACTCCTTGAGTGCTTCTTCACAGCCGACGAAGATACAGAGAGAGAAATAAAGGCGATACGGAAGACGCTCAATGACCTCGATGAAATACATGAGGAAACGGTTTTCGAGGGAAAGATTGATATCAACGTAATAAAGTGGTATCTCGGGCGTTCGCTTGAACGAGAGAGCTTCGGGTTCGGTTTTATTACCGGCGGCATCACCTTCTGCGCCATGCTGCCCATGCGGAGTATCCCCTTCAAGATCATCTGTCTTGTGGGTATGAATGGCGATGCCTATCCCCGGCAGTCGAATCCCCTCGGTTTTGATCTCATGGCAAGGCATCCCGAGCCCGGCGACCGGTCTCGTCGAAATGACGACAGGTATCTTTTTCTGGAGGCATTGCTGTCGGCCAGAAAGAGGTTGTGTATCAGCTATGTGGGACAGAGTATTGCCGACAACAGCAGCATTCCGCCATCGGTACTGGTCAGCGAGTTCCTCGACTACATTGAGGAGGGCTTTGACACAGAGAGAAATGGCCATGCCGCACCGAAGACGTCGCTTCGAGACCGGATCGTTACACCACATCGCCTCCAGGCTTTTAACCCTGCATATTTCAAGGACGTTCCCCCATCGGACAGGCTGAATCAAAAGCTCTTCAGCTATTCCGAGGAAAATTGCCGGGCCGCAGACCGGCTACTGGAGGCTCGCGATGTCCCCCTACCCTTCATTTCTACCGGGTTTCCCCACCCTGAAGAGGAGTGGAAAAGAGTTAACCTCCTCGACCTGTGCCGTTTTTTTTCCAACCCGGCAAAGTTTCTGCTCAATGGACGTCTCGGCATATACCTTGAGGAGAGGCCCTCGGTCCTGGAAGATAGGGAAGCGTTCGCAGTAAAGGGCCTCGAAAAGTACCACATGGAAGAAGAGATGGTGAAAAGGAAACTTGGAGAAGGGAACCTCAAAGCGTTCCTCTCTGTGGTACAGGCCTCAGGTCGGCTCCCCCATGGGACCGTGGGAGAATGCACTTTTGAACGGATGATTCAAGGTGTGGAGAATTTTGCGGAAAAGACCGAACCCTATGTGGGGGAAAATCCCCTCCCACCTCTCGAAGTAGACCTGCATATATCAGGTTTCAGACTGGCAGGGCAGATCGACGGGATCTATGGGAGAAGGTTGGCGCAGTATCGCTATGCGCGGCTGAAGTCCAGAGACCATCTCAGGTTATGGATCTATCACTTGGCCCTCAACAGCGTTATGGCCGGTGATTATCCCCTGACCAGCATGCTGGCGGGTTTGCACCCCGGAACCAGGGAACCGGAATGGACGGCGTGGGAATATTCGCCTGTGGATGAGAGCAAAGAGATCCTTCGGAAGCTCCTGGAGATATACTGGACCGGAATGATAATGCCCCTCCATTTCTTCCCGGGATCCTCATGGATATATGCCCAAGAGATATTGAAAAAGAAGCGGTCTCCAGAGGATGCCTTGCAGAGCGCCCATGCTAACTGGCAGGGCAATGGTTACACGCCGGGCGAATGTGAGGACGCCTACTATCAACTCTCTTTCAGGGAGACCGACCCTCTTGATTCGGACTTTCAGTACATGGCGGAAGAAGTCTTTGGGCCTATGTTGGCGCATCAGGCGGAACTTGACTAGGATTAAGGGCGAACACAAGATTCGCCCCTACGTAAGGCAAATATGCCGTCATTATGACCCACAAACAATTCTTTTAGACATCACGTAATAGGGAACCATCCCAGGCATGCGAAAAAAATAACCGCAGGCATATGTTTAATATTACGAGGATTATTTTTGAGCATGACGCAGATATTGTGTAAAAAGACCATTTATGGATGGATACTTAAGGGACTTGAACAATTTTGATCTTCTAAACAGCTCCCTTGATGGGACAAACCTCATTGAAGCGAGTGCCGGGACCGGGAAGACATATACCATTACCGGACTCTTTCTCAGGCTGTTATTGGAGAAAAACCTCTCGGTAAACGAGATACTCGTGGTCACCTTTACCGAAGCAGCAACGGGGGAATTGAAAGAGAGGATTCGAGGTACGCTGAGGGAGGCCGTGGACGTACTATCCGGGGAGCGGAGCGGAGATCCTTTCCTCAACGACCTGCTGAAGAAAGACGGGCGTCCGGTGGGGGATACGATCGATCCGGAAACCGCTTTAAGATCTCTCAGAGGTGCGGTCCGGGGCTTCGATGAAGCAGCCATATTTACCATACATGGGTTCTGCCGGAGAATGCTTCACGAAAACGCCTTTGAGAGCGGCAGTCTCTTTGATACGGAACTGATTGTCGACCAGGAAGACCTCAAGAAGGAGATTGTTGATGATTTCTGGAGAAAGCATTTATACAACGCATCGGCCCTATTTGTTAACTACGCCCTCCACAGGAAATCGAGCCCGGATAGCTTTATGTCTCTGCTCGCCGGGAGACTTTCCCAGCCATACCTGAAAATCATCCCTCAATTGGTAACGCCGGACTCCTCTTTGGAGGAAGCTGAATTCCGGGAGTATTTCAACAAGCTCTCCAAAAACTGGGAAGGGGCAAAGGCAGAGGTGGAAAAAATCCTCACCATCCACAAAGGTCTAAACAGAAACAAATACAGAAAGGCGAATATCCCGGGTTGGGTCGCAGGTATGGGTAAGTATCTGACTTCCGGCAGCAATAATCCCACACTCTTCAGGGGGTTCGAGAAGTTCACCTCAGTGGAGATAGGTAAAGCGGTGAAAAAGGGTCATACCCCTCCGTTTCATCCGTTCTTCGATTTCTGTGAAAAGCTAAAGGAAAAACAGGGGGCGCTTGAAAGCGTATTTGAAGAGCGCCTGCTGGCGCTCAAAGCCGGCCTGTTTGGATATGGGCGAGATGAGCTCGCCAGGAGGAAGAAGGAAAAGAATGTCCAATCCTTTGACGATCTTTTGCTTAATCTCCACCGGGCGCTTGAGGAAGGGGGCGGAGAAGGGCTTGTCATGGTCATGAAGAGAAAATTCAAGGCCGCCTTGATAGATGAATTCCAGGACACAGACCCGGTTCAATATGCCATCATCAAGAAGGTTTTCAGCACGGGAGGGGGGCCACTCTTTCTAATAGGGGACCCGAAGCAGGCCATATACAGCTTCCGCGGGGCTGATATCTTTGCCTACATGGATGCGGCGGAGGATGCGGAAGCACGATACACCCTGGGCGAAAACTGGCGGTCCGAGCGGGGTCTCATTGCCGCGACAAATACCATCTCCACACGTGCAGCCCGTCCCTTTCTCTATGATAAAATCTCATTCCACCCGGCTGTACCCGCCACAAAGAAGAAGAGTGAACCTTTCAGGATAGAGGGAGAAGCCAGGGCGCCATTTCAACTGTGGTTTCTCAATGCCTGTAAGACGAACGGAACCAAAAAGGCCATCACCAAGACGCTCGCACGAGAACTGATCTCGAAGGGGGTTGCCGCCGAGATCGCACGGCTTGTGAATCTCGGCAGGATGGATAAGGCCCTCCTGGAGGAAAGTCCGCTCACTGAACGTGATATTGCTGTACTGGTGCGGACAAATAACGAGGCGCGACTCATGCAGGAAGCCCTGTCAGCCCTGAAAATTCCTAGTGTCCTTCATAGTACGGGGAACCTCTTCGAGTCCCACGAGGCCGTGGAAATGGAGAGGGTCCTGATGGGTATTGCCGAGACTAAGAATGAAAGGTTCCTCAAGGCAGCCCTTGCAACCGATATCATAGGGGTCAGCGGAGGGGAACTGGAAGCCTTAATGAGGAGTGAAACTGCATGGGAGGAAAGGCTCGTCAGGTTCGGGGACTATCACGACCTGTGGAATAAGAGCGGTTTTATCCGGATGTTCAGGTATCTCATGTCCGAAGAAGCGGTCCTGCCCCGTCTCATGTCCTTGCCGGATGGAGAACGGCGCAATACAAACCTGCTCCACCTCGCTGAAGTTCTCCACAGGACGTCCATGGAAAGAAAGCTCCATATGACCGGACTTTTGAAATGGTTTTCCGAACAGAGGAACCCGAATACAGGGCGATTGGAAGAACATCAACTCCGCCTGGAAAGCGATGAGAATGCCGTCAAGTTAATAACTATACACAAGAGCAAAGGCCTTGAGTATCCCGTTGTCTTCTATCCCTTTGCATGGGCCGGTTCCAGGCTCAACAAAGCAACAGAGCCCTTTACGTTCCACAACGAGGCAGATAAGATGGAGCTGACCCTTGATCTCGGGTCAGCAGAGATGGACAGAAACCGCCTCTTTGCTGAAAAGGAGCTGTTGGCTGAAAACCTTCGGCTTCTCTATGTTGCGCTGACCCGGGCAAAAAGCCGATGTTACCTGGTCTGGGGTCGTTTCAACAGGGCTGAGACGGCTGCGCCGGCCTATCTCTTTCATCAATCCGGATCATTGGAACGAGAAGATCCTGTCAATGCCATAGGAGAAAGGTTCAAAGGATTGAGCGACGAGGATGTGCTTGCAGACTTGAAGGTAATGGAGGAAAGGTCTGGCGGGACTATCGAACTTTCTGAAATGCCGACCGCCGCGGGAGAAGCATACGTCCCTTTGCCTGACAAGAAGGAGACCCTCGCCTGCCGGAAGTTTTCCGGCAAGATAGATCGGCATTGGCGCATCTCAAGTTTTTCATCCCTCGTATCAAGCCAGCCCCACGGCGCAGAACTTGCAGACCGTGATGTAATAGGAAAACCGGATGGATATGACCTGGAGGGGTCTGAAAAACCTGTCATTGAAGAGGCGGCCTCCGGTATCTTTTCCTTTCCCAGGGGCACAAAGGCGGGAATATTTCTCCATGATGTATTTGAACACCTCAATTTTAAAGAAGAAAAAAGCCGGGCCATAAAAGAACTTATAACCGGAAAGCTTAAAGAACACGGCTTTGAATCCATATGGGAAGACGCCATTTACCATATGATCCAAAAGGTCCTCTCCGTTCCGCTCGACCCGGACATAGAAGGCTTCACACTCTCGCACATACCGGATCAGGATCGGATCAACGAGATGGAGTTTTATTTCCCGTTGAGACCCATCTCATCAAAAATATTGAAAACAATATTTGCAGCGCATGCCCGGTCCCAGTGGTGTACGGGTTTTCCGGAACGTATCGAGCGGTTGCAATTTTCGCCCATAAGGGGTTTCATGAAGGGATTCGTGGATATGGTCTTCCGGTTCGGGATCCGTTTTTACCTAGTGGATTGGAAATCGAATTTCCTTGGCAGCAGGGTGGAGGATTACAATCAAGATGCCCTCGCCGCGGCCATGGAAGATGCATTTTATGTACTCCAGTATTACATTTACACTGTTGCCCTAAATCAATACCTGAAACTGCGCATCCCGGAGTACAACTATGAAACCCATTTCGGAGGGGTCTATTACATATTCCTGCGGGGGGTGGAACCCGACCGAGGGGCGGAATTCGGCATCTTCAGAGACAGACCGCCCGAAGAACTAATACAGGAACTATGCACGACGCTGATTGGGAACATCCGCTGATGCCTATAGCGCATACCCTGACTTTTTGAAAAATTGCGGCCTATGCAGTTAAACAGGTTTACCGCTTGCCGGCTACTTATTTCGTTTGCTTCTTATGAACTACAGTCTTGCATAAGGCTGAATATGAAATGGAATGACAAGTCTCGTATGTATATTTGGATGTTGGCCAGGTTCTTAGAGGCGAGGCCGAAATAACTTCCCCATTTGTACATCTCATCTTCAGGCCATCTTTGACCGATCTTCAAACATAAAATCCTCGAAATAGGTAAGACTATTCCTGTGGTTTTGTATTTTCAGATCGAACAAATCTAACCTAAATCTGAGCGCCAACTTGAGGAAGTTATTTCGTCCCCGTCCCTTAATCGAAGAATGAAAGAGGGATTATGACGGAAAGAGGAGGAGAGATGTTTATGGAAGGCGTAATCGCTTTTGGAAAGGACCTGGGTATTTATCCCTTCCTGGAATTCGACCCGGCCATACTCGTTCCGGAAGAATGGATAAGGGCCCTCTGCAAGGAGGATAAGTGCGGAAATTACGGCAAGAACTACATGTGTCCCCCTTATGCCGGTTCTTTGGAGGAGACAAGAAAGAAACTTGCCAGATACAAGAGGGGCTTGCTGTTTCAGTACTGCGGACAGGTTGACGTGAAGAAGGATCGAAAGGGGGTCGAGGAAACCAAGGTAGATTTCCACAAGAAGGTGCTTCAACTGGAGGATTTCCTTAATGGCAGAGGGGTGAAGGACCTCTGGGGTATGGTAGGCGGAAGCTGCTCCTTGTGCGATGAATGCTATGCAAAGGTGGGGAAGCCCTGTCCATACCCCGAAAAGGCAAGGCCGTCCCTGGAATCCCTGGCAATCGCCATCATACCGCTGCTGGAGACGCTTGGCCTCGATGCTGAGTTTCATTCGGATAAGATAACCTGGACAGGGTGTATCCTTTTCAATTAAATGGATCCTCGTGCATTAGTGGGGAGATTACGCTGATTCATTGCTCATACGGTAAATGAATTGACTCTCCATCTCTTAGCGATCTTATGAAAAAAAAAGATATTCTGAATCGCCTTTACGCAGGCGGGATGCTCTCTCACCTTGACATCCATTTTGCCGGCTTCATGACAAGGCTTGCCGGTGGGGTTCATCCTGAGTTGGCCCTTGCTGCCGCCCTGGTGAGCAGCTTCACAAGAGAGGGCCACATCTGCCTTGACCTTTCCACTGTGGCGGGAAAGCGGTTGCTGGAGGAAGAGGATGGGAATAACGTTCTTGTCTGCCCCGGATTGAAGGTATGGCGCAATAAACTTATTGAAAGCCCTGTAGTGGGCAGCCCCGGTCAATACAAACCTCTGATTCTCGATAATAAGTCCAGATTATACCTCTTTCGCTACTGGGATTACCAGGAACGACTGGCTGATTTAATTCGAAGACGTGTCAGTGAAAAGAGGGAAGATATGGCGGTTCCACGATTAAGAGAGAGAATGGACAAGCGCTTCCCCGGGGACGGGACAGGACAGGTAGACTGGCAGAAGGTAGCTGCATTCACTGCGTTGGCACAAATGTTCTGTGTCATATCCGGTGGTCCCGGAACAGGTAAGACCACAACCATTGCAAAGATCATCGTCCTGCTCTTGGAGGAGGCAAGCCCCCGGGAGTTACGGGTAGCGCTTGCGGCCCCCACCGGAAAGGGCGCTGCCAGGTTGCAGGAATCCATCACGATTGCAAAGAAGAAACTTGACCTTTCAGACCCTATCAAAGATGCAATACCCGGGGAGGCTTCAACGATACACCGGCTTCTCGGACCCATTTCGGATTCCCCCTATTTCCGCTATAACGCTCAAAACAGATTGCCCGTTGATGCGGTGGTCGTTGACGAAGCTTCGATGGTGGATCTGGCGCTCATGTCCAAGCTCATCCAGGCCCTTCCCTTACCGGCACGACTGATACTTCTTGGGGATAAAGACCAGCTGGCTTCAGTAGAAGCAGGGGCCGTGCTGGGAGACATATGTGACACCGGCAATGTCCATGACTTTTCGAAGAGCTTCTGCCGCCGACTCAGGAAGGCTACAGGGTACAGTGTCCAAACACACCCCAACGGGGAAGACGCACCAGGGATTCAAGATTGTATTGTTCAGCTCCGGAAGAGTTACAGGTTTGGGAGTGACAGCGGTATAGGCGCAGTGAGTCAGGCGGTGAATGCAGGGGATGGTGGTCTCGCATTATCGCTCTTGAAGGGCGGTGACTGCAGTGATATTGAGTGGAAAGAGTCACCAATGCCCAATACCCTGGCACGGGCTATGAAGGACACCGTTATTGAAGGGTTTGGAGACTACCTGAGGGCCGCTTCCGGCCCGGAAATTTATCAGGAGTTCGACCGGTTTCGGATTCTCTGTGCTTTGAGAAAAGGCCCCTATGGTGTGGCCGCTGTGAACTCACTAGTAGAGCAGATCCTCAAGGAAGAAAGGCTCATAGAACTTGACGGAAAATGGTATAAAGGCCGGCCGGTCTTGATTACGAGTAATGACTATAATCTAAGTCTCTTCAATGGTGATGTCGGGATAGCCCTGCCCGCCCCTGAGGTCAATAATGAGCTTCGTGTCTTTTTTCCGGCCGCACATGGCGCTCCCAGAAAACTCCACCCGCTTAGGTTGCCTGAACACGAAACCGTATATGCCATGACAGTTCATAAAAGCCAGGGGTCGGAGTTTGATAAGGTACTTCTGCTTTTGCCTGACAGAGACTCACCCGTATTGACACGGGAACTCATATACACCGGCATCACCCGCGCAAAGGAAGGTGTCAATATCTGGGGGGTCGAAGGTGTTTTTCGTACCGCCGTGTCCCGGCGCACTGAGCGCACATCCGGGTTGCGTGATTCGCTGTGGGAGTCGTAACCGATACCTTTTAAGAAAATGTTTCTACCTGTGCAGTTACACAAATCCAGTATGTTGAAGTTTCTCTGGTGATTCAATCAACAGGATTGCGTTAAGCGCCGGCTGCTTGTTTCGGGTGTTTTTATAAAACGAAGAACAAGTATGGCAACCGCAACGAATGCGGCCGCGATCAGGAAAGCGATATCATAGCTCCCTGTAACGTCGAAAATGTATCCAAAGAGAATGGGGCCAACAGAGCCCGGTATGGTCACGAGGAATATGATAGCGCCAAAGATGGCGCCCATTGCCGACAGACCAAACAGATCTCCCACGAGGGCTGCCCATTGAGGGACACATCCACCATAGGTGACGCCATACACAATGGCAAAAAGAGAGAGCATCCATATGTTCTCGGCCGACACCAGCCAGACGAGAGCGATGGCATTAACTGTAAGACAGATGTTCATCACCCTTTTCCTGCCGATCTTGTCGGAAATTGCCCCCATAGCGATTCGGCCAACGCAGCTGCTACCTGTAATTAAAGCCAGGATATTCGCTGCGTGAACAGACGATATACCCATATCAGTAATAAAAGGAACGATGTGAACAGGGATTGATATAATTGCGAGACACCAAAAGCTGTATGATGTAACTACCAACCAGAACGTTTTGTCTTTTGCCGCACTTTTGAGGGTCCATTCCGTTTCTTTACAAGAGGGCTTATCCGTAGCGGACTTGTCGTCAGATGTTCGTGGTCCGGGGACGCTACTCTCTTCAGAGTAAATTATATCCAACGTACCTGGACCGGATCGGAGGAATTGGGAAGCTATGACAATAAGGATGCCCGTTGTGAGACCCAATATGGTGTATGTTTGACGCCAACCATAGAGTGAAATCAGGTGGCTCGCTATTGGGGCAATGATTGTCGGGCCTAAACCTATCCCCGCAACAACAATGCCAAGCGCCAGCCCTTTCCTGCTGTCAAACCACGCAGAGACAGTTGTGACCAACGGAACGTAGGCCCCCAGCCCGAGTCCCAGGATTATGCCGAAAAACAAGTACAACTGCCATAGAGTGGACACGTTAGACAAGAGGATTATGCCCAAACCGGATAGTATGCCACATATTGTGAGGGTAACCCTCGGCCCGTATCTGTCACATAACCATCCCAGGACTATGGAAAAGGCCCCAAGTACAATGGTGGAAAGGGAGTAAGCCCCGGAGGTCATTGTCCGGGTCCAGCCGAACTCCTCGGTCATCGGTTTGAAAAAGACACTGTATGAGAGCCGCATACCATAACAAGAAACTGTTATTATGAAAGATGCAGCCAGAATGACCCATGCATATGAAAACCTGGAACTTAAAAGTCCTTGCCGTTTCGATGAACTCTCCGATTCCCGGTTAAGTTTTTCCACGTTTACCGTCTCAACTTCGAGTGGTTGCACCCGGTAACCGACGCACCCGGTTACGGATATGGAGATTTAACAACACCTTCGCCGCCTTCTCTATCGATGAATAAACGTAGATACCTTTCCCCTGGAAGGTATCCCTGATAGATGACCATTCCTTAAATGCCTCTACCTTGTTTGATCTACTCGTAAAAACACATAGAACGGGTTTAAGAGAGTTTTCCTTTACGTCTTCTACCGCCTTCACCAAATCTTTCCTGATGCGTGCTACATCAATGTACGCCCCCCTCTTCTTCCACATGGGGAGAAAACCCACGTTTTGATGGAATATAACGCTATCAATGTTCTTATCCTCAATTATGGCAAACAGGAGGTCTCTTATGTTTTGTGGATCAACGCTCGCAACAGAAGCATCTATCGGGTTTTTTGCCATAGTACCTGCCTCAGTGGTAATTTGTGTGATCCTTTCTTGAGTCTTACGCTCCAAGACTGGAACCTTAAATCCAAGCAGAGACAGATGGTCTGTTATTGAGACGCTTTGACCGCCACCTATGCCCAGCACCGCTACTCTGGGACCTCCGGGAAGCGGCAAGGTCTTTAAGGCCAAAATCGATTCGATCATCTCATCTATACTCGACACAATAAGGAGACCCAACTGACTGGCTGCTGACCGAAACATACTATAAGAACCGGCAAGAGATGCTGTGTGGCTGTTTACCGCCCTGGCGCCATCCGGAGTCTTTCCGGCCTTCCACACAAGGATGGGTTTGCGTGAATTGCTTCTCCTGATGATATTATAAAAATCCCTTCCTTCATTTTGGGCAAACCCTTCTAGGTATAAGCCTATAATACCCGTCTCCGTATCCGCCAAAAGATACTTCAAAAAATCGGACACATTCAAGTCGGATGCGTTTCCTACACTGATGACTTTGCTTATCCCCATTGCTTTTTCTGCGGCTAATTCTATGAAGTGTGTGGCATGGCCGCCACTCTGGGAAACGAGGGCGACATCACCAGAGATGTTCTCATGATGTCTGGTCCAGCTTATCCTGGAACGCGGACAGTAGATACCCATACAATTAGGGCCTATTAGACTCAGCTTTCCCTTGGCCGTATTCACCAGCTTAGATTCTAATTCTATTCCTTCATCTGTGCCTGTTTCACTGAACCCCGCAGTGAATATATGGGCAAACCCTACCCCCTTTTTGATGCAACCTTCAACCGCTTTCGGCACCAACTGTCTCGGGACCCCAATTATCGCCAAATCAACTTCCCCTGGTATATCATAGATATTAGCATAGCATTTCAACCCCATGGCCTTCTCAAAGTAAGGGTTCACTGGATACAATCGTGGAAATCCCGCCTCTATCAGCGCCTGCAAGAAGCTGGACGACCCTCTTACCGGATTGTCAGAGGCGCCAATAAGAGCAATACCCCTTGGATAAAAGAGCCTATCAAGGTGTGTTATCGCTTCTATCTGATCGAACATAACCGCTCCGCTCAAATGGTTTGCAACCATAGATTTATAAAATACAGACCTCGTAAATGCATTTTAAAATAACCGGGATGGTTCCATACTATGTGACAGCTGAAAGAATTGTTTGTGGCTAATGAGTAAGAGGACGATAATCTTGTTCCCACGCTCCTGCGTGGGGACACATACCAAAATTAGCAGAAGCCATTAGCACTATGCGAAGTGTTAATATGCGTTACCACGCTGGAGCGTGGGAACGAGGGACAATTAGGGGCGAGGCCGAAATAACTTCCCCATTTGTACATCTCATCTTCAGGCCATCTTTGCCCGATCTTCAAACACAAAATCCTCGAAATAGGTAATACTATTCCTGTGGTTTTGTGTTTTCAGATCGAACAAATCTGACCTAAATCTGAGCGCCAACTTGAGGAAGT
>DAOWME010000150.1 GCA_030643245.1 Deltaproteobacteria bacterium | reverse complement strand
TCAAAACATATTATGGGCGGTGTCTATACGAAACACGGCATCCACGAAGTCATTTCCATGGCTCAACATATCGCCGGATCCGAAGAAGCATTGAAGGAACGGCCTTTTATCTCCATGATAACCTGTGGCATCAGCCCTCTTCGCCTTGACAGCAAGTACGGAAGTTTTATGATGGAGATAGCCCGGGAAGGGATACCCCTTGCGGTGCCCGCCGAACCTCTTTGCGGCGCCACCTCGCCGATTACACTCGCAGGCAACCTGGTAGTCCAGAACGCGGATGCCCTGATCAATGTGATGCTTACCCAGCTCGTCAATCCGGGTACTCCGGTTATCTATGGTTGTGTGTCGTCATCAACGGACCTTCGGGATTTGAATTATCTAGGAGGACCGGTGGAAAGCGGTTTGATCAATGCAGCCGTTGCCCAGCTTACCGAGTATTATGGCCTCCCCTATTATGCCACGGCCGGTATAAGCGACTCAAAGTCCCTTGACGCGCAGTGCGGGTATGAGTCAGCCATCACCAACCTTCTGGTGACCTTGTCAGGAGCGGATTTTATCCACGATGCGGCCGGTCTCATGGAGTTCGCTCTCACAGTGAGCAAGGAAAAGCTCGTAATCGACAATGAGGTTCTCGGTATGGCTCAAAGGGCGTTAAAAGGGATTGAGATTAACGAAGATACTCTTGCCTTTGACTTGATCCGTAAGGTGGGGCCGGGAGGCAACTTCATTGCTGCGCGGCATACCCGGAAATACATGCATAAGGAGCACTACACCCCACAATTGAGTGATAGGGAAAGACGTGAAAGATGGGAGGACGATGGGAGTAAAATGGCTTCTGATCGGGCGCATGAGGTTGTGGAACAGATCCTTTCGGAACCAACACGGTTTTATCTTCCCCGTTCTAAGGCGGCAACAATTATGGATATGTTTCCGACTATCGAGCGTGGGTATTATATAAATGCCAATTAAGAGTTAAGAATTAAGAATGAAAAATTGGGCATCTTTCATATGATCTCAAAAGTAGTTTACAATTTTTCTAACTTGTGCGGTTACACGAAAATTCCGAAAGTTATAAGTGTAAACCGGGGATGGTTCCCTATTATGTGATTTCTAAAAGAGTTGTTTGTGGGGTTATAATGATGGCATATTTGCCTTACGTAGGGGCGAATCTTGTGTTCGCCCTTAATCCGGGCGATCACACGGATCGCCCCTACGAGATATTACCGGCTACATTGGGCCGGATTTTCCAGAGGTTCAAATCGTTTTGCACATTCCACAAATATCTCGAAAATATCACAACGCGTGGAACCATCCCGTAAACCGACAAATGAAGGATGCCGAGTTATGATCATATTGGAGAGAGGGTCAATGCAACAAGAAGAGATATCGGCGAGGCGATAAGGTCCCGAAACTACGAAATTATATGGGAGGAGATCAGAAAACAGGATCTGGCCGGAGCCCATTATATTGATCTTAACGCCGCAACAGGCACAGGTGACATTGACCAAGAGATAGATGGCTTAAAGTGGCTGATCGACGTGGCCCTGGAATCCACTGAAAAAGGCCTCGCTCTCGATACCGCAGATTTGGTTGTCATGAAAGAGGGCGCCGAATATCTTGGAGGACGACGGCCCTGGATCATGAACTCCATCAAGGGAACAAAAGATAAAATGGAGAAGCTTTTGCCGATAGTAAGCGAGCATAAGGTTCCCTTCATTGCCCTGGCAATGGATTCAACCGGGATCCCGAAAGACGCCGCTTCGCGGATAAATATCTGCCGGAAGATATGTGAGGAATCGTCAAAGTTCGGGATACCGGAAGAAAACATCTTTTTTGATCCGCTGGTATTGCCGATCTCCGCAGATATCAGCCAGGGAGAAGTTACCCTGGAAGCCCTCAGAGGTATAGGAGAGTTCTTGCCTAAATCGAAGACCACGATCGGTCTTTCGAATATATCGTATGGACTCCCGAAACGATCCCTGATCAACCACGCCTTTCTCATGGCGACGATCTCCAACGGCCTCAAATCGGTGATATGTGACCCTACAGACAGAGAAATTCGCAGGGGGATCCTGCTCGGTGAACTTATCTCAGGCAGGGATCGCCATTGCCGGCGGTTTACCCGGACATTGAGAGAAGGGAAATTCTGATAAAGAGGTGAAGATTCTATGAATGATGGAACATTCCGTGCCGGCACATTGGTTGCTCCCACTTTCCGCTTAAGCGAGGAACAGATCCGAATCCTCCATGACTCTTCCCTGAGGGTCCTCAATGATCTCGGGATCACATGCTTTAATGAGGAAGCGGTTTCCCTCTTTGAAGAAGCTGGTTGCATTACCGCTATTTCCGATGGAGAAAATGCGTGGAACATCCGAATCCCTGAAAAGGTGGTAATGGAGGCGATTGAATCGGCGCCGTCCCGGATCGTTCTGGGCGCCCCGGACTGGGCCAACCGGCTTATTTTGGACTCTCGGGAGGCGCGGGTCTATTTCGGGACCGGCTCGGAAACAAACATCTTTCTCGATACGGAGATCGCGGATTTCGTATGTACAACCGATTCCTCCATAACCATGCGCCATCCGATCTATAAGGAAAAGAGAGGAACAATCCTCCGGCTATGCGAGTCTGCCCGGTTATGCGATTCCTTGCCGAACGTGGACTTTTTCATCCGCAATGTAAATATCCAGGATGAAGGCATTTCAGTCTCGAATAAAGACATAAATGTCTTCTTCGCGAGCCTCCTTTATACGGCGAAGCATGTGCAGGCTGGGCTGGTGGATATATCGTCACTCGACAATGTGGTGCGTCTCGGTGAGATCATTGCAGGCGGAACAGCGTCTTTTCAGGATAATCCTTTGATATCTTTTATCGCGTGCCTGATCAAGAGTCCTCTTCAGATGGTCGAAGACACCACCCAAAAGGTGATTGAGATTTCAAGGCGAGGACTACCCCTGGTAATCTCGTCCTCACCCCAAGGCGGGTCTACGGCTCCGATTCAGGAAGAGGGGATGGTGTCTTTGATCAATGCGGAGATCCTTGCGGGCATAACCCTTACTCAATTAGTGAATCCAGGGACACCGGCACTGTATGGCGCTGTGCCGGTTCGGGCGCGGCTCGATACATTGCACGATTTCTACGGCGCGCCGGAATTTATCCATTATAATATCGACTGCGTCGAGATGGCGCGTTTTTATAATATACCATGCTATTCTACTGCAGGGGTGGGAGACAGTAAAGTTCCGGGAATACAAGCTACAGTGGAAAAGCTCTTTTCCCAGCTTGCAGTAGCACAATCCGGAGCTCAGTATATCCATTATGCCTTTGGTCTTCTGGACAGGACGAATATCTTTTGCCCTGTGCAGGCGATTCTCGACGATGCCCATATATCTTTGGTCAGGGAGATCCTGCGCCCTCCTATCGTTAATGAAGAAGTGACGGAAGCATCCATCGTTGAGATACGCAAGGTAACCGCTTCTAGCACCAGGCTGTTCGCAAGGCACATACGCAAGCAAATGCGGCGCGGACTCGTATCCCAACCTTACGGACTCGAAGGGGAGGGGGACAGAGATGAGGCGCTTGAAAATGCCTGTGCCAAATTAAAAGAAATTCAAGAAACAGCAGAGAAGCAGCTTTCCGATGAGGTTATTGATGAGATCTACAAGAAGATTGCAGGGGTGTTACCTAAAGATAATTTTGAACTGTGAGGCAATGATATGGTAGCTGACGAATTAATAAGAGAGATAAAGACAAATGTTGTTATGGGCCGTGTTGACAGCTCTGATGAGGGTTATGACGGCAAGATGGAGGGGAAACCCGGTGTTTCTGAATTGGTTAGAGATGCGATCAAGCAAGATATTTCGGGCAAACGGTTGATCGACGCCCTATCCGAGGCGATGGTCACTGTGGGAGAGAAGTATGATTCCGGAGAGTATCTGATCCCGGATATGTTGGCCGGCGCCGAGTCTGTGGGAACCGCAATGGATATCCTTGAGCCCCACTTGATACACAGCGACGTAAAAAGCAAAGGCACCTTTGTTATTGCCACAGTGGAAGGCGACCTCCACGATATTGGAAAAAATATCGTGGCAACGCTGCTCAAGGGTGCGGGCTATAATGTCAAGGATCTCGGCGCCGGCATCAGTGCAGAAAAGATCGTGGAGGCTGTCAAAGAATACAATGCGGAATTTGTCGGTCTGTCGGCCCTCCTGACGACCACCATGATCAAGATGGCCTCGGTTATTGAGTTGATGGAATCCGAGGGACTGCGGAGCAAAGTTAAAGTGCTGATCGGAGGGGCCCCCACATCTCCGGACTTCGCAAAGAAGATCGGAGCGGATGCCCATTGCAGAGATGCATTTGAAGCGATTGATATATTGAGGGATATAACTCCGTAATCTGCGAGGTCGTTCTTCAAGGAGGAAGGAAAGATCACAAAAATGGCGGAAAAAAAAGCATACACCCAGGCTGTCCGTACAGGACTTTATTACAAGCCCCCCGGCCTTTTGGGCAAATACGACAATGTCAGGCGGTTCTGGGAAGACCAAGTGAGCGGGATCTTCCTTCGCCCGGCCTTAAATGATCTGGCCGAGAGGAAAAAGCAGCGCCTGCAGCGCATCAGGATCCTCGATTTGGGATGCGGAAGCGGGGATGGCTATGATCTATTGATGGGGGTTGCAACCAAAGACCCGGGCATATATGAATACATTACGAACGCAATCACCGAGGACATGCTCAGAGAGTATGTGGGAGTGGACATCAATGAAGACCTCCTAGAGCAGGCAAGGGCCAATTATGGAAGGTTCCCAAAAACGCGTTTCCTCAAGGGGGATCTTTCCGGATGCTTGCCGCCTTCTATTCTCGAAAAAGAACCTTTCGATATCTACTTCACATCTTATGGCACCCTCTCCCACTTTCACGACGATCAAAATGTAAAACTCATCTCCGACATTTGTAAACATGCTCCTCACAAAGCTCTTTTCATAGGAGATTGGCTCGGACGATACTCATACGAGTGGTGTGATCTTTGGCACCATCCGGCTGACGAGGAATACTTTATGGATTACCGTATCTCATATTTCATTGCGGATGATGAAGAGGAAAAGAACGATGTGCCGGTCTTTCCTCTACGCCTTATAACCAGGGATGAAATAATGCAAATTGTGAACCGGGCCGCAGAAGAGTCCGGCGTTGAGATAAGACCGGTTGTCTTTTTCGACCGATCCCTTCTCATCGGGAGACATATGGAAACTGGAGACTACAACAATAACTGCCCCAAACTCCGAACTGCGGTAAACACCCTCTTTGAGCCCTACCTGCGAACCGACCTTGAAAGTCTACTGGTTGACTATGTTCCTCGGCCCGGTTTTGATTATATCAACAACTTTTTCGAGATGTTTTTCATTTGTTGCAACACCCTGGTGAGACATACCATTTCCTTGTTGAACACTTACAGCTCCGAAAAGGCATCGGAGAGTCCGTCTGATGTGCTTCCCTTTTTTCCCGACCCCCTCAAGGAGGCCATGAATACCATGCAAAGGGTAATCGAGGGGGTAGGATGGCTCAAGTGGGGGGACGTCCGAGCCAATATCATAGAACCGCATCTCGGTTTTTCTTTGAGAAAACTGGAGATGGACCTCCAGCCCGGAACAGGGATGGGTCACGGCCTGGTCGGGATATTTGAAATAAGGAAGTAATGAATGAGTCCTCAGAAGCTTCCGACCGATAACGCATTGAAATTCAATTTATGAAAGGATTAAGGGCGAACACAAGATTCGCCCCTACGTAAGGCAAATATGCCATCATTATAACCCACAAACAACTTTTTTTTGAAATCACATAATAGGGAATCATCCCCGAACTTTGAATCTTTAACCCGTGAACGTTTACAAAGGAGGTCACATGAGCGGAATGGCCGTTGCCTATGGGAACCCGAACCGAACGATTATTGAAACCATGATGGAAGCGATTGAGCATCGAGGCCCATATGTCTCGGGAATCAACGCAGATGGACGGATCATATTGGCTCAGAACTACTTGCAGGCCGACGGGGCGATGCGGGATGAGGCAGCCAAGATTCCGGTTCGCAGCGCTACCCGCCCTAATTTAACCATTTGCTATGATGGACAGATGGGAAATTGGCCGGAGTTGGCTGAATTGCATAATGTTCCGGACGGCCCTTTTAGAGAAGAACGATTGATTCTGGCCCTTTATGAAAAGTTCGGCAAGGGTATGCTTGAATATCTTGGCGATACGATTTTTGCGATGGTCATATCCGATGGAAAGGAGATCTTTGCGGCGCGTGATCTTTTGGGTATCAAGACCCTCTTCTATGCAGAGAAGGACAATACACTGTATCTATCTTCCGAGTTGAAGTCGATTCTCAAGGTAACGGACGCGGTTTACGAGTTCCCCAACGGCAACTCCATGGATGGCTCCGGCAATATGACGCCGTTTGCCGAACTGCCCGAGACAGCGCCGGAATTAACAACAGACGGCATCAATAAGATGGGAGCGAACATACGAGAGATCGTCGCGCAAAGCTTCAATAATCGTATAGATTTCAGCGTACCGACAGGCGGACTGCTGAGTGGCGGCATAGACAGCAGCGTTATCAACTATATCGGCAGCAAGGCGTATAAGGACAAATTCGGACAGGATGCGAAGCTGAAGACATTTGCCATTGGCGTGGGAGAGAGCAATGACATTCACGCCGGTAGAGTAATTGCCCGACACGTCGATTCTGATCACCACGAGGTTATAATCGACTTGGGGCAGTTATTAGATGCGCTCCCAGAGGTCATCTTCCATCTGGAACATTTTGATCCGTCATTGGTGCGGAGTTCCGTTTCCAACTTTATTATATCTAAATATGCCAAAGAGGCGCATGGGATTGAGATACTCCTCTCCGGAGAAGGTGGTGACGAGGTGTTCTGTGGATATAAATATCTTGCTGAGTGTCCCGCCGAAGGGCTGTTTGCCAGGCAGATGGAATGTATCGGTTTCTTACATAACAACGCATCGTTACGGCTGGATCGCATGAACCAATGCCATTCTGTTCGCGTTGTAGCTCCATTGATTTCAGAGGAACTATTAAACTATGCATTAACAATACCCCCACAATATAAGCAATATCCCGAGGGAGATCGAAAAATCGAAAAGTGGATCTTCCGCAAGGCCTATGAAGGGCTCCTTCCAGATTCAATTGTGTGGCGCAGCAAGCAGGAGTTCTCACAGGGATCCGGGTCTGCCGATGTATTGCCCTCATATTTCGAAAAACAGATCTCTGATGAGGAGCTGGCAGAAGCTCAGGCCGCACACCCGATCATACGAAGCAAAGAAGAGCTTTATTACTTCCGAATTTTCACCAAGCATTTTGGCGAGGGATACTCAGTAAATACTGTGGGACAGTGGCTCCTGTTATAAAGGATTCTATACTTGGGGACGCAAATTTGAGAGCGAG
>DAOWME010000190.1 GCA_030643245.1 Deltaproteobacteria bacterium | reverse complement strand
GTTCTTTCTTAACGCTCACTAAAATGCTTAAACAGCTGCACGGATTAAAATTTGACCACCGTTGAATCTGTGCCGAGACCGTTTTTTTATTAGAAAGTTTAAACTACTTTATAGCTTTTATGAAGGATGCCGAATAGTTTTATCTATTTCGAGGATTTTGTGTTTGAAGATCGGGCAAATATGGCCTGAAGATGAGATGTAAAAATGGGGAAGTTATTTCGGCCACGTCCCTAAGCAATCTATACATCATAGTCAATTATGATAATAAGTCGATTTATCTGATTGACTGTGGTATTCCCTTTGATATACTAGTGTTGTGTGATGTATCAAGTGTTTGATGTGAAAGAAAATAGAGAACCACCAATGTCATTCCTGCGAAGGCGGGAATCTCTAGTTACCGTTTATAGATAATGGTTTGTAACTATGGGTACAATGGTAAAACTGACATGGGGAGGTGAAAGATATGCAAGGCGTTATGGGAGGCATAACACATTTCATAAACAATGTTGAGTTTGAAAGATTGCCATCGGATGTTGTCCATGGCGCTAAAAGAATGCTTCTCGATTCCATCGGGTGTGCCATAGCAGGTACTCTTGTGGATAAGGGGAAATACGCTATCAAGGTTTCCAAAATCATCGGTGGCCATCCTGAATCAACCATACTCGGTATTAAAGAAAAAGTATCTTCTTCTTCAGCATCTTTTGCAAATGGGGAATTGATGAATGCTTTGGATATGGATGCCCTGATGTTTCCTGCAGGTCATGCTCCTCCGCTGGTTACACCTGCTACTCTTGCTATGGCGGAATCTTTTTCTGTTTCAGGTAAGGAGTTGATAGCAGCTCTCGCTATCGCATATGAGCTTTCTGTTAGGATAGCTGGTGCCCTTTCCGAGTGGCGATGGTTTGTCGCAGAAAGCCCGGGTACGGTCAGGATGGAAAGGCCCGGCGTTTACGGACTCGGCTTTTGTGTGTTTGCAGGGGTAGCGGGGGTGGGCAAGATCATCAAACTGGATGAAAAAAAACTCGCCAGCGCACTTGGTATTGCGGGACATATATGTCCTATGCCGGCAATGGCCAAGTGGTATAATACTGTCCCAAATGCGATGACGAAATATATGTCGGCCGGATTTATCTCTCAGGCCGAAATAATGGCCATTCTTCTTGCGAGAGAGGGATACATGGGAGATATCACAGTACTGGATAGCGAATATGGATTTTTCAGGTTCAGTGGATCAGAAAAGTGGGAACCAGAGGTAATCCTACGCAGGATTGGAGAAAAATGGAGATTTGCTTCAAGAACGATCTATAAGCCTTACCCGTGCTGTCGGGCCATGCATGGAGGGCTCGATTGTTTTATAAAGATAATTGAAGAAAACAACCTCAAGCCAGACGAGATTGAGAAAGTCAAAGTATTCATTGACCCCCTTGTAACCTTGCCTGCGTGGAACGTTTCTGAAATAGAGAGTCATGTAGACGCACAATTCTCTGCGCGTTATCCATTTGCTGCAGCGGCATTTAGAATAAAGATCGGTGCAGCCTGGCAAAAGAACGATAATTTTGAGAATCCGGATATTAAGGATTTCCTTAAGAAAGTTGAGGTTTATGAACATCCTGATTATGGGAGAAAGATTTTAGAAGATCCAAGGATTCCTATCTCGAAAGTAGAGGTGGTTGCCAAAGGAAGAGTATTTGAAGAGGCAAGGGATTGGAAAAAAGGGAATCCGTGGCCGGAAAAAGCGATAATGAGTGATGAGGAATTGGCGGATAAGTTTAGAAACAACAGTATTCCTGTTCTGGGAGAAGGGAGCACTGAGAATGCAATAAAATTTCTGATGAATTTGGAAGATATTAAAGACGTGTCGGTTCTCATGAATGAATTGTCAGGTTCCAAAAGGTAGAAAGGGGAAAAGGTTAACCGTTGGCGGTTGTGTAATAACACGCGGGGTCTGCAGCAAACCAGTCGCCTGTTAGTTGATATGCTCTGGCCCTGCATCCTCCGCAGATAAGGTTATAAGTACATTTTTCACACGCACCCTTGAGGTTCTTCGGATCATGAATCTCATTGAAGAAGCTATTGGCAATCACTTCCGACCATATTTCTTTGAGGCTTTTTTCCCGGATGTTTCCAACTTTGAGGTCAGCAAAGAGACAGGCAATCACATCACCATTGGCATTTACGTTCAAGTAACTTCCGATTCCGCATATGTTATAGGTGTCGTTTCCGTGTTGGTGAAGCACGCGGCAGTATATGGGGTCGTAAACGTAGAAGTTTAGTCCGGTCTTTTTTTTGATTTCATTTGCCCGGTGGTAAAAGCTCTGTAGATACTTTTCGTATCCCGGACCGGTTAAAGCCAACTCCCGATAGGTTTCCAAACCTCTACCCAGCGGACGCAAGCTCATCCAGCATCCCTCTACCCCCAGTCCTGCAGCAAAATCCATAATGTCCAGTGTTTCTTTTGCATTGGGTTTCATCAGGGTCGAAGTTATCCCTTGAAGGATACCGGCCTTGAGGCAAATATCAATCGCCTTTCTTGTCTTATGATAGGTGCCATCAGTTCGGCTCAGCCGATCACACATATCCGGGGTTAGTCCATCGAGGGCAATATTCACCAGAAGATCTCTCTTGGCCGCCTCCTCTGCCCATTCTTCGCTGAGGATCGTTCCCTTGGTAATGAGGCTACAGGGAAGGCCGAGTTCATGGGCATAATCGACTAGTTCGAAGAGATCGTCCCTCAACAGAGGTTCTCCACCAATAATAACGAAGTACTTGGAAAATTCTGCAACCTGCCGGATCAACCCCTTCGCTTCTTCAGTGGAAAGCTCATCGGGGCTTTCCGAGTTACTGTTGTTACAACAATAAACACATCTTAGATTGCATTCATTGGTGGCAAACCAGATTAATTCCGGACAAGGTTTAATCTCTTTTAACACAACAATCCCTATGAATATATCCACTGTCTCACAAGTGGAACAATTTTAGTGTTCCAGTCGTCTGAAACCCTCCCCTTTATGAATTCTTTAAAGAGATTATCTACTAGACGAATAGCTTCGTTATAGAGATAAGCCTTTTCAATTACCGCACCTTCCAGATCTTTCCTGGACTCCATCCCTCCTGTGTCCGGAACTTTAAGACTCGCCATATTCAGGCTCTCCCCTTTGATGGTAAAATGCCACGCTTGATCTCCCACCTTGTAAAAGAGGTTAAGCTCAGTTACGACAGCTCCTTTTCTCAGAGCCAGGATACCCTCTTCAAGGCCCGCATCATCACCCTTAATGGTGATGCTTTCAACAGCGTCTTTTCGGTCATTTTCGAGCACAATACGATTTCCAATCTCCAAAGACACCATTTCCTGCTCCGGCCCTGTTATCTTTCCTTGATCCTTCTCGATGACAAACCATAACCAGGTAAGGAATTCATAACCAAGGAATCTGTAGCGATTATAAGAGACAGAAACATCGAGCATCGGTCACTCCGCAAAATTTGTGGGGGAAAGTCTGGCCAGGATATCACGTTCTTTATCAGAGAGGCCCGCTGTGAGGCCTGCCATTGTGTATGGGAAGAGCCTAATAAGGGTGAGATTGAATGATCTTGAAAACAATGTTTCGAGTTCTTCATTGGCAGATTTCAAGTTTGAGAAGAACCACAGAGAAGAATCTTCATAGTCCCATATCAGGTCGTATATGTTGGGTGCGGATGGAATACGCAATATCAGGACACTCATGACGTGCTCTCTTATCATCTTCTTCTCTGTTCGTGACAGATACTCCCGTCCACTTTCGGCAAGCCGTTTAGCTGCTTCCATGGCAAAATGTTTTTTTACGATTTTGGGCGGTATGGTCTTTTTGTCCACCCTGAGTGAGAAGACCAAGTGGGTGCCGATAAGAAACGAAGAGCCTTCGAAGTTGGGGTCAAACGGCGAGTCAAGTGATGTCCATCCTACGGTCTTTTCCGAGATATCGTCATTCGTTGTTACGATAGCATTCTGCGTTAGACCGTTATAGATTGTCTCGATAACAGGTTCTTCAACCCTGCCTTCAACTTTGTAACGTGTTATAGATACATTAGATGACAAGAAACCCATCATATACCCTTTGAATAATGTACACCCCAAGAGTGAAATTCGCGTTCGTAACAAGTAAAGAGGAAAAATATGCAGCCCGCAACGCGAACGAAAAGAGTTCCTCTCAATTCATTTTTTTAAAAGGATCGGGCCAGTACCTGCGCCCGGATAAATTACGTAAAGAAATTAGGGGAAGCAATGTAAGGGGCGAGGCCGAAATAACTTCCCCATTTGTACATCTCATCTTCAGGCCATCTTTGACCGATCTTCAAACACAAAATCCTCGAAATAGGTAAGACTATTCTTGTGGTTTTGTATTTTCAGATCGAACAAATCTGACCGCCAACTTGAGGAAGTTATTTCGGCCTCGCCCCTAAACAGGAAACAAAGCGGTAGGTGTCATAGAAACAAACAAGTTGCTTGGGCGTCAACGAAGCAGGAGTCACAGGGTCCAGAAGTTGCGTATGATCCGCTCAATAGAAGGGCCAAGACCGAAATGGCGGCTATTACGCCATTTGTAAACCAAGGTCATGTGGCAAGCCCCTTCAAAATTCACTGAGAGGCACACGCAGACCTCTACAACAAAGCGTACTTCTCTTCTCTTACTTCCGAGCCTAGCGGCAGTTAACTAGCGCCCCTTTTCTTAAGACACACTTGTATATCGGACACTAGCTTGGATCCAAATACCTTGACCTTGTCAAAAGGTATCTTATTTTCTCGATGGGCACCGTCTAAGCCTTCATGACCTGCTTGGCCACGGGTCCCCGGTCACTTTCTTCAACCTCAAAGCTTACTCGGTCACCTTCAGCGAGGGTCTTAAATCCGGGCATATCGATAGAGGAGTAGTGAACAAACACATCCCCCCCGTCATCCTGCTCAATAAAGCCGTATCCCTTTTTTTCGCTGAACCATTTTACGATTCCTTCTGCCAAAGCGCCAACCTCCTTAATAATACTTCTCTGATTCCAAACCTCGGGCCGCCGTTTGACAAAGGAGCCAGTCCTTGAAACCACATTCAACCAGCGAACCAACTAAACACTATCCTTTAGAACCAATAAATCTCTTATAGCGGAATAAAATTTACGTGTCAAGAAAAAAGCGGCAACCCCGGAAATTCTAATTTGGGCATGTCCACTGGTGTGGATGGTTTTGAATGTTATACATCAGCCCATCTTACGAGGGTATCCAGATCCTCCCTCTTGCTTTTGTACTGGTTGTAAGGTGAATCCCAGTCAGGGTAACCGATGGCTATCCCGATGACGAGATTCTTGGATTGAGGGATGTTTAGGTGGGCACTTACAATATCAGGATACCTCACGGCGGCAGCCAGGATACAAGTTCCAAGGCCATAATCTGTGGCAAGCAACGAGATGCTGTGAGAAATTATCCCCACATCCAGAACGGAATAGACCCCCAGTTCCTTGTCAATATATATGTAAATCGCATTTGGAGCACCAAAGAAGTTGAACATATTCTCGTAGTGTTGATCCCTCTTCTCCTTGTCTCCTCTGCCGATTGATAAGGTTTCAAAGAGCTCCTTGCCGACATTTCTGTATCTACCCATGCACAGATCCGGCCACTTCTCAGGCATTTCAAGGTCTGGGTTGTCAGGAACTTTATTCATATTATTATCGGAGAGCTCTTCACCAAGCCTCTTTACCGCATCACCTCCGGCAATGGTAAACTCCCAAGGCTGGGTATTCCCCCATGAAGGGGCCAAAAGGGCATCCTCCATAATCCCGGACAAGATATCCCTTGGGACCGGATCAGGTTTAAATGCTCTTATACTCTGTCTTTTCTTTATCGCATCTTTAAGGTCCATTCTCATCCTCCTCGC
>DAOWME010000143.1 GCA_030643245.1 Deltaproteobacteria bacterium | reverse complement strand
TTGTACATCTCATCTTCAAGCCATCTTTGCCCGATCTTCAAACACAAAATCCTCGAAATAGGCAAAACTATTCCTGTGGTTTTGTATTTTCAGATCGAACAAATCTGACCTAAATCTGAGCGCCAACTTGAGGAAGTTATTTCGGCCACGTCCCTTACTGAAGTAAACGTCCCTTGACGATATCATCAATCTTTCGAAGTTTCTTTAATAATTCGGGCAAGGTGTCGAGTCTCACAGAATTGGGGCCATCGCATAATGCATGGTCAGGGTCATTATGGACCTCCATGAATATGGCATCTATCCCTACTGCAACGGCGGCCCTGGACATATGAGGCACAAATTCCCTCTGCCCACCGGAAGTTGAGCCCTTTCCCCCAGGCAGTTGGACACTATGAGTTGCATCGAAGACAACAGGGTATCCGAAACCCCTCAGGATAGGTAAAGAGCGCATGTCGGCTACCAGGTTATTATACCCGAATGAAGATCCCCTCTCAGTCAATAGTATGTTCTCGTTACCGGTCAGTTCCACCTTTTCGATGACATTCTTCATATCCCAAGGAGCCAAGAACTGTCCCTTTTTGAGGTTTATCGCCTTTCCTGTTTTGGCAATCTCGACAACAAAGTCTGTCTGTCGACATAGAAAGGCGGGTACCTGCACGATATCCAAAACCTCAGCGGCGCGGCCAATCTCTTCAAAACGATGGACGTCGGAAAGGATGGGAACGCCTGTTCTGATCTTCACTTCATCCAGTATTTCCAGTCCTTCCACAAGTCCGGGGCCGCGGTAAGAATGGAAGGAAGACCTGTTAGCCTTGTCGTAAGAAGACTTGAAGATTAAGGGGATAAACAATGCAGAGGCCATTTCTTTCAGACTCTTTGCTATGCTTACTGTCTTGTCACAGTCCTCTATTACGCAAGGCCCTGAGATCAAAACCAGGGAATTACCGCCACCGATTCTGATCGTATCCCCGCTGTGCGGGCTATTGACATCAACGACTCTGGTCAACCTGAGATTCCCTCAACAACAAATACCGTCTTCAGAATTTTTAAGTTTATACGCCGGGGGAAAGAGACGCCTTGATAAAATCCCTAAATAAAGGATGCGGTGTCATAGAGCGTGACTTGAACTCCGGGTGAAATTGACAACCCAAGAACCACGGATGAGACTCGACTTCCATTATTTCAACAAGTTCTCCGTCCGGTGACATACCACTAAACCTGACCCCATTTGTTATTAGCAGGCCTCTGTATTTATTATTGAATTCGTACCTGTGTCTGTGCCGCTCCGAGATAGAATCCTGCTCATATGCCGTATAAGCAAAACTGTTCTGCATCAGTATGCAAGGGTAAGCCCCCAACCTCATTGTACCACCCAGGTCCGTACCTTCATCTCTAACCTGAACCGTATCACTTTTAGGGTCAACCCACTTTTTCAGCAGATATATTACTGGATAGGGAGTGCCTTCATCGAATTCCGAACTGTGAGCCCCCTTAAGCCCGCAGACATTCCTTGCAAACTCGACCACAGCCAGCTGCATACCCAGACAGATTCCAAAGAAAGGGATGCTGTTCTCTCGGGCATATCGGATGGCACTGATCTTCCCCTCAATGCCTCGATTACCAAACCCCCCCGGCACCAAAATTCCTTGTACTTCGCCCAATAACCTCCCTGGTCCATCTCTTTCTATTTCCTCTGAATCGATATACCTAAGGGTTACCTTGCAATCGTTAGCGATCCCTCCGTGGACAAGGGCCTCGGTTAAGCTTTTATAAGAGTCTTCCAGACTCATATACTTACCGACAACGGCAATCTCCGTATTTTGGCTAGGATTCTTTATCTTCTTGACTATCTCTTCCCATTTGTCCAGAACAGGTGCCCTGGTCCACATATGAAGCATCTCAACGATCTTCTCATCCAGGCCCTCACTGTGAAAGACCATAGGGACTTCATAGATGCTTTTCACATCCTTAGCCGTAATTACCGCATCCTTGTCCACATTACAGAATAGGGCGATTTTTGACTTTATGTTATCAGGTAGGAACCGATCGGTGCGACAGAGCAGAATATCGGGTTGAATGCCAATTTCCTGCAACATCCTTACGCTGTGTTGAGTGGGTTTGGTCTTCAACTGACCAGCAGTAGCGATAAATGGAACCAAGGTAAGGTGGATATAAAGGACATTATCCCTCCCTATATCCGTCTTAAATTGCCTTATGGCCTCCAGAAACGGCTGACTTTCTATGTCTCCTACCGTGCCTCCTATCTCTATGATAGCAACATCCACGTCATTGGTAACCTTCAGTATGTTTTCTTTTATCTCATCTGTTATATGGGGAATTACCTGGACCGTTTTGCCAAGGTAATCGCCTCTCCTTTCTTTGGAAATTACGGATTCGTAGATTTGGCCTGTAGTGAAATTATTCCTTTTACCCAATATGGCATTCGTATATCTTTCATAGTGGCCCAGGTCTAAATCGGTTTCAGCGCCATCATCAGTAACGAAGACCTCGCCATGTTGGAAGGGGTTCATGGTCCCGGGGTCTACATTTATATAGGGATCGAGTTTCTGGATAGTCACTCGCAACCCCCTGCACTCCAACAGCGCCCCGATTGAGGCCGCTGCCAATCCCTTTCCCAATGATGAGAGTACCCCACCCGTCACGAAGATCAGTTTTGTGTTCATCTAAGAAATCCCGCTGATTGTGTTTTCAAGCCTTCTGGTTTTTCTCTTCAGCTTTTTTATCCGGATTCTGATACTCTTGAGGGCTTTTTTATCCCTATTTTCCAAAGCTGTCTCTTTTTGAATCTTGAGGGCCCGTAATTTTTTCTTCAAGTCCGGCTTTTGAACGACAGGTTCCTTGTCCATTTCTCTTTTTCCCTTCTTGGAGGAACCAGAAAACTTTTCGGTGGCTTCAAAGGGCTCGTCTTTTTTCATCGCATGGGCGCCGTTTATTTCCAGACCCTCTGCAGCTTTTTCTTGTAATTCTGTAACTTCCAAATTTTCCAGGTCTTTTTCCATTTTTCCTCCCCTGATATAGCGCTATAATTTTAATTATGATATCATAGCCAATTTTTTACTGCAATTATAAAATCCAATATTGGTCCAATTTATTTTATTCCTGGCACAGAAATTGATTTTTTTTTGTACAGGCCAGTTTCCATACTGGGTTATGCATGAAAGTAAAATGGCAAGATCTTTTCGAAAATGAGAGGGCGAAAACCGATCTCTTGTATGGACTCCTGATCGGCCCATAGTAATTACTCCGGCCGTAATAAATAAGATCCTCTTTTGAAAAAACTGGACCTGTGCAGTTACACAAACCTAGTGTCTTGAAGTGTCTCCGATGATTCAGTTAAAACAGGATTGTGTTAAGCGCCGGCTGCTTGTTTTGTTTGCTTGTTATACGTAAGGATCTGGCCAACATACAAATATACATAAGAGAGGTATCCACCCATTACACGTACAACCTTATGCCAGATTGTAGTTCATAACAAGCAAACGAAATAAATAGCCGGCAAGCGGTAACCCTGACCAACTGCAAAGCTTGAAAAAACTTGCATTGAAACGTCTAATGCTGTAAATAAAATAGTTCGTGTCCATACACAAATGCGATTCTGAGAAAATGGGTAATAACAAGTGCATCTTTCATGTAACCTTAAGTATATGGAGAGCGATGAACTATGATCGGGTTGTCAACATCATGGCGGTCGTCTGAGGCAAATACCGGGAGAGAGCTGATAGACTATTTAATGAGGTCTGGGGCGGAGGCCCTGGAACTCGAGTATAGGATCACCTCGGATATGTTGAGCGAGATGATCCCTATAATTAAGAACAATTCAATCCACATATTGAGCATCCACAATTTCTGTCCGGTTCCTGATAATGTTCCTCGAAGCAAGGCCAGTGCCGATGCCTTTTTACTTTCCTCCACGGACAAAGAAGAGAGGGGACAGGCTGTGAAGTATTCGTTACGGACCCTTCAGCTTGCTAATGATTTAGAGGTTACGGCTGTAGTATTCCATGCGGGGCATGTGGATATGGATGCAAAGGGGGAGAGGATTTTCGAGCTTTATGACAAAGGTGAAATAGCTTCTCCCAAGGGAAGAAGTTTTATCGAGGAACAATTGGTTTTGAGGAAAAAGGTGCGACAGAAGAATCTCGATTCTGTCCTGTTCAGTCTAGAGAAGTTGAACAAAGAAGCCGAGAAACTGGGGGTGTATATCGGCGTCGAGAATAGATATCATTTCCATGAGATACCGGACTTTGAGGAGATCGGGATCATATTGGAGGAATTTGCGAGAAGTCAGATACGATACTGGCATGATGTGGGGCATGCCGCTGTGCAGGAAAAGTTCGGTGTATTAAGCCATGAAGAGCTGCTATTATCTTATTCTTCACACCTGCTCGGAATGCATCTTCATGACCTCCGTGGGTATGATGACCATTACGCTCCCGGCACCGGGGATTTAGACTATGACTTGATAATGAAGTACCTGAACTCCAATGTGATCAAGATCATAGAGGTTCATCCAAAGGTAAGCAGAGAAGAGCTTGTGGAAGGCATGAGGTTTTTGAAGTTGAAGGGGATTGAATAAGGGACGGGGACTACATACGGATTTGGTCCCTATAACTTATATGCCATGCTTGGCGTCTTTGCTCATGATGTCCCAACGGTTTGGTTCATCCGGCAACACGCTCACCACACAGGATATGACAAGATGGTTCCTGCCAGGGATGCCAGGGGATTTTACTTGACAAAAGCATCTCATTATCATATTATTTTCGCTGCAAAAAAACCGGAAGTCTTCACATTAGCGCCATTCAACAATTCTAATTAAATAGTATAGGAAATCCCGTTTTTTAGTCAATTATATCAATTAGTTTCTGACTATGTGTGCCAGCCGCTCACAGCTATTAAGCTGGTAAGCCATTAAGCTTCTATGCCAAACAGACTTAACGGCTTAACAGCTAACAGCCAACAGCTCGCCCGAAGGGCGCTAAGTTCAGGAGATTAATGTTTCATGATGGGAGAGATCCCCCCCTGTAATATAAGAATCGACAAAGAGGGGAACTGGTACTATAAGGAGGCCCCTATAATCCGTGAAGACATCTATCTTCTTTTTAATCAACACATTGTAAGGGGATCGGATGGGAGATACCTTCTCCACATAGGTAATGAGAAGTGTTACCTTGAGGTCGATGACACCCCCTTTGTCATAAAGAGAGTGTCTTTGCGGGCAGATTTCAAAATACTCCTCAACGATGCAACTCAAGAGACTCTCCGGTTGGATACCCTTCGGGTTGGCACAGACAATATTCTGTACTGCAAGGTGAAAGATGGGGAATTCGATGCCAGGTTTAGCAGGCCGTCTTACTACCAGTTCGCAGAACACATAGCGTACGATGAGGTCGAAGACAGATATTTCATACCCCTTGACGAGAAGAGGTACTATCTGGAATGGACATACGGCTGAAAAAATCACCGGGTCGAATGGCAGATTGCAGGTCAACGCGATGGCGATTTAGGAAGGAATTGGGAGACGGTATTTACTATGGCGATATTGGCACCGTTTAAGGGGATCCTCTATAATCAAGAAAAAGTAGGAGACATGTCTCTTGTTGTGACCCCCCCCTATGATGTCATAACAAAAGAAGACCAGGAGAGATATTACCAGAGACATCCTTATAATACCATCCGTCTTATTTTGGGAAAGGATCTCCCCGGGGATAATGACCGTGTTAACAAGTACACAAGGGCGGCTAATTACCTGGATAGATGGCTGGAAGATGATATTTTGAGGATGGATGCCTTGCCCTCCATATATTATTGCCGGCAGGAATTTGTCATAAAGAGGACGGAGAAAATAACAAGGAAGGGATTCATAGCCCTTGTAAAGCTGGAGAATTTCGATAGTGGGGTTGTGCTTCCCCACGAAAAGACTATGAAAGGACCGAAGGCTGACAGGTTGAAACTGATGGAATCCTGTGGTGCAAACCTAAGTTCGATATTTTCTCTCTATTCTGATGTCGGCAAGAACATAGATAGGATTATTGAAGAGAAGATATCTACCCATCCGTTTATGGATTTAGCTGATGATGTAGGAACGAGACATCAGTTGTGGAGAGTAAATGATAAGGATGTCATAGATGAAGTGATCAAGGAAATGGAAGGTGTATCCTTATTCATTGCTGATGGTCACCATCGGTATGAGACTGCTTTGAATTACAGTCGTAAGATGCAAAAAAGCAGAGGCTTCAGAGGCAACGAAGCCTATAATTACGTGATGATGTATTTATCAAACATGCATGACGATGGGTTGGTGATATTGCCGACTCACCGTCTTCTGTATAACCTGAACGAATTGAATCCTACTACCTTCTGTCAAAAGTCCGAGGAATACTTTCACGTAGATGAGTTTGAATTCACCAACAGTAATGAGTCGGGGACTAGAAGAGAGTTCTTTAACCAGCTGGAAAGACGGGGAAAAAATCGACACACCTTTGGTCTGTATATGAAGGGGGCGAGCTGTTATAATCTTTTGACCCTAAAGAGTGATGAGCTCGTAGATTCGGTGATTATGGGCGATGTGCCCACTGTGCTGAAGAGGCTGGATGTCAGTATACTCCAGGCCTTTATCCTGAACGGCATTTTGGGGATCAGTGACCAAAGTATGGAAAGCCAAAAGAATGTTGATTTCATTGAAGATGGTGATGAAGCTATAGAACTTGTTAATAAGGACAAGTATCAGTTGGTTTTTTTTGTAAATCCAACAAGGGTTAAACAGGTCAATGAAGCTGCCTTTGCGCAGGTGAGAATGCCCCAAAAGTCTACATTTTTCTATCCTAAACTTTTGTCCGGATTAGTACTAAATAGTATCGTCCCACCTCCCTCTTGAACCGATCATGGTAGAGCCTTGTCAGGTTGTAAAAGATGACGAAACTCTTGATGACCTCTTATGTGGAAATTTAAAGATAATTCAGAAGAGGTATGGATATCGATTCTCTATTGATGCTATACTCCTTGCAGGTTTTATAGGGTTGCCCGAGGGGGAATCGGTCATCGACTTGGGGACAGGATGTGGCATAATACCAATCTTGGTGGCACACAGGACCCATGTCAAGAGTATAGTGGGGGTCGAGGTTCAGAAAGACCTGGCTGAGATGGCGAGTAGGAGTGTGGAGTTAAACGGACTTTCCGGAAAAATTAAAATTTTACATGAAGATTTGAATAATCTGGCGGGGTCATTTGGACCCGAGACCTTCGACATGGTGGTCAGTAATCCGCCTTACCGAAAGACCCGTTCCGGAAGGATTAATCCCGATTCTCAAAAGGCTATAGCTCGGCACGAGATCAAATGTTCTCTGCAGGATATATTGAGGGTTTCAAGATACCTTCTAAAACCCCGGGGAAAGGTATGCCTGATCTTTTCCGTTGTCAGATTCGGGGATATTATGTCCCAACTGAGAGGGATCGGTCTTGAGCCTAAAAGACTGCAACTTGTTTACCCGAACATGAACTCTGAGGCGAAACTTGTTCTCATAGAGGCTTGCAAAGGTGGGAGGGCAGGGCTAAAGGTCCTTGAACCCCTCTTCACTCATGGTACGGACGGAAACCCAAACTTTTAGCCTAGTTTCCATCCAGAAATGGCCCTTTTTCCCCTGAGCTGCGTTCTCCTCAGGTTTCCGCCTGCGACGTACGATCATGTACGCCTCGGCGCAAACCGTCGTGCGGCCTTGCTCAGATAAAAAATTGCTCATTTCTGAATTGGAAACCAACTCGTGCCCTTTTCTCAAGAAGTCCATTT
>DAOWME010000007.1 GCA_030643245.1 Deltaproteobacteria bacterium | reverse complement strand
TGGGGCAGATGATTAGCAACTCCCTTTATGATGCTGACAAGTTCAGGTGGGGCATCGATAACTTCACTGAGACGCTCTGGTACATGGCAGATTTCCGTAAGGCTACGGTGGAATCGATAGTTAAAAACTTCCCAAAAGGTGTGGCAAGTATCAAAAGGATAAAAGAGACGTTCAGAACAGCCACCGGCAAGAAGTACGGTCCGGAATTTATCGATCTGGGATTAGAAGTAGGTGAAAAAGTCTATGAACACCTGCGGTCATATATTTCTTGTCAGAGGAGTATTATTACATGATAGATGAGATCAGGAAACTCCTGTCTCAAAGAGAAAAAAAGACAATCATCGATGACAGTTTAAGACCTTCGGGCGTACTTCTTCCTCTTTTTTGCAAGGATGAGGAATACTATATTCTGCTTACAAAGAGAACTGAGCACCTGGAACACCACAAAGGCCAGATTTCATTCCCCGGAGGGGCCTATGATGAAGAGGATGGAACGTTAATGGTCACTGCTCTCAGGGAAACTTATGAGGAGGTAGGCCTCAGTAGTGCAGATATAGAGTTGCTTGGAGAACTTGATGATATGGTGACTACGACCAGTTTTGTCATCTCTCCATTTGTGGGTTTTATCCCTCATCCATACGAATTCAACATAAGCGCCTATGAGATAGATGAGCTTATTACAGCGCCGGTGCAAGCCTTGTTAGACGGAGAAACATACAGAGAAGGGCTCATGAATAGTGAAGGCGAGTTTCACCGGGGCTATGTTTATGAATACAACGAGCATCTAGTCTGGGGAGCCACCGCCATGATACTGAAGCAATTTCTCGACCTGGTCTTTAAGTAGTGTCTGAACGAAAACCCTAAAAAGGCAGAAGGGAAAAGATTCACTTCTGCCTTTTCCCTTATGTCTTTCTACTTTCTACCTTCCGCAGTACCTCTCTCGCTCTTTCAACATCCGCCTTTATCTGCCCAACGAGTTCATCAAGACTCCCAAAGGCCCTTTCATCTCTCAGCCTTTCCACAAAGGAAATCCTGAGATCTTCACCATAGATGTCTTTATCAAAGTCAAGGATATTGACCTCTATGGAGAGGTCTTTGTCCTTAAAGGTCGGTTTGAAACCGATATTAGCAACCCCTTGATACAAACAATTTTTGTGGAATACATAAACCACATATATCCCCGGTTTGGGAAAGAACTCATTAGCGAGATTCAGGTTTGCGGTAGGAAAACCGAGGCCCTTGCCCCTGCTCTTACCCTTGATTACCTTTCCGGCAATGGAATAGTCCCTGCCCAAGAACGTGGCCACCTTTCTTACCTCCCCCTGCCGGATAAGATCCCTGACCATTGTGCTGCTAATAGTAACATCATCCACTGAGATAGCATTTACAACCCGCACCTCAAAGTCGAGTTCCTCCCCCAACGCCATCAGGGTATCGATGTTCCCTTCTCTCCCTTTGCCAAAAGCATAATCATGACCGACGAATATGACCCTTATCCCTATCTTATCCACGAGGATACCTTCTACAAATTCTCTTGCTGACAGCTTTGCATACTCAGGGGTAAAATCCTCGCATATAACGATATCGATCCCACATTCTTCAATGAATTTGATCTTATCTGAAAACGAGGCTATCAAGGGTACCTTCTTTTGGGGCGCCAGTATACGTAAAGGATGGGGTTCAAATGTATATACTATTGAGTCTCCTTTCAATTCAAACGCCTTCTCCCTCACTTCTTTAAATATCTTTTGGTGTCCAACGTGTACACCATCAAAATTTCCTACGGTTATAACCGGGTTCATGAATTTCTTCTTTATACTTTTTGTGCCCCACACGATTTCCATTGAACTTCTTCCCTCTGAATTCTCCTGGAAGTAAAGGACTTGTTACAGCCGCCCTTTGTCTGTGGATGAACGAGAGTGCCCCGCTACGCTCCTCATACCAAGACTTTTTGAGAGATTACTATGAGATTCCTGCAGAATTGGCTTGACAACTTCAAGGTTGCAAAGTATAAGTGAATAAGATAGATATTGCAACTAATTTCTGTCTGTCTTAAGCCGGAGTGGCGGAACTGGTAGACGCGCTAGGTTCAGGGTCTAGTGGGTGTATGCCCGTGGGAGTTCGAGTCTCCCCTTCGGCACCAAGGCAGAAAGGTCTGTGTATTATGCTTATATCCGGCCTATATCCGGCTGCGGCAAGAAACAAGCATTTACCCCCTCAGTCTTGAAGACGTTAAAGAAACCCTAAACCAAAAATCCCGGATCTTTAAAACTTCATTGCAACCTAGTCTTTTCCTTGTTTGTTCCTTAGGGACGTGGCCAAAATAACTTCCTCAAGTTGGCGCTCAGATTTAGGTCAGATTTGTTCGATCTGAAAATACAAAACCACAGGAATAGTTTTGCCTATTTCGAGGATTTTGTGTTTGAAGATCGGGTAAAGCCTGTCCTCGACCCCGATCGGGGGATGGCCTGAAGATGAGATGTACAAATGGGGAAGTTATTTCGGCCACGTCCCTTATAGTCAGCATAATCATAGCGATCACAATTTACACAAACATATACTATAGCAGGTATTGATAGCAGGTATTGATAGCAGGTATTGAGACATGAAAGGGGGACATTTTATGGCCATAAGATTAGCTGTTAATGGTTTCGGGAGGATTGGGAGGTATCTTGTAAGGGCGGCTGTTGACAGGGACGACATCGAGATAGTCGCCGTCAATGCCAGGGCTGATACCCACACCCTGGCCCATCTCCTCAAATACGATTCAGTACATAGGTCGTTCCCGGGAGAGGTTAGCGCCAAGAATGACGCTCTCGTTGTCAACGGTAAGGATATCAAGACAACAAGGATAACAGACGACCTCACTGAGCTCCCATGGAAAGAACTAGGTATCGATATCGTTATGGAAACAACAGGCAAGTTCAGGGACAGGGAGAACAACGCAAAGCATCTTGAAGCAGGAGCCAGGAAGGTAATTATCGGAGCTCCCGGCAAGGGTGTTGATGCCACGCTGGTTTGCGGGGTCAATGAATCACACTATGACCCTTCCAGGCACCACGTGGTGTCCAATGCATCCTGTACTACTAACTGTCTGGCCCCCGTTGCAAAGGTTCTACATGAAGAATTTGGTATAGAAAAAGGTCTCATGACCACAATCCATTCCTACACCATGGATCAGAGGTTATTGGACGGATCCCACAAAGACCTCAGAAGGGCCAGGGCAGCGGCCATGTCAATGATTCCAACCAGTACGGGCGCTGCAGTGGCGGTTACCCAGGTCATACCTGAACTAAAAGGCAAACTCGACGGCATGTCCATCAGGGTTCCCACACCGAATGTGTCTGTGGTGGATCTGGTAGCTGATCTGGACCGGAATGTAACCGTGGAAGAGGTAAATAATGCACTTAAGAAGGCCTCTGAAGGGGAGCTCAAGGGCATACTCTCCTTTTGTGAGGAAAAGCTGGTTTCCGTCGATTTCACCAGCAGTCACTATTCCTCTATAGTAGATGCGCCGAGCACCAACGTCATGGCCGGGAATATGGTAAAGGTCTTGTCATGGTATGATAATGAGGGCGGTTTCTCTGCCAGGATGCTCGATCTTGCTGTCTATATGGGAAAGAGGCTTGGATAAACTGCGAGGAGGGATAAGTGCCGATAAAACATATAGATGATCTGGATATTAAGGGAAAAAAGTTGCTGATAAGGGTGGATTTCAATGTCCCACTCGATGAGTTGCGCAATATTACGGATGACTCAAGGATAAGAGCGGTACTTCCTACGATCAATTATGCCCTTGACGAAGACGCCGAGGTGATACTGGCATCCCATATGGGCAGGCCGGGAGGGAAAGTCAACAAGGAACTCACCCTGGAACCGGTGGCCAGGCGACTCCAGAGGTTACTAAAAAAGGATATCGTCCTGGCCACTGACTGTATCGGTAATGAGGTGGAGGAGATTGTTGAAGGCATGGATTCGAATTATGTTGTACTCCTGGAGAACTTGAGGTTCCATGCCGGGGAAGAGAAAAACGACACGGAGTTCGCAAACCGATTGTCCAGGCTGGCAGACGTATATATCAATGATGCCTTTGCCGTGTCCCACAGGGCTCATGCCTCATTGGTTGCGGTAACCCAATTCTTCGACGTGTGTGGCGCCGGGTTTTTAATGAAGAGAGAGCTCAATTACTTCGACAGAGCCATTAATAATCCGGCAAGACCGCTGGTGGCTATTATAGGGGGAGCCAAGGTCTCCAGTAAATTGGGGGCATTGAAAAATGTCATCACAAGGGTAGATAAGATGATAATCGGAGGGGGGATGGCCTTTACCTTCCTCAAAGCCCTCGGATATGATATAGGAAAGTCGTTGCTTGAGGAGGACTTAATAGATACCGCACACAGTGTTTTAGATCTGGCAAAGGAACTGGGTGTGAAGTTATACCTTCCTGTAGACTGTGTGGTTGCGGATAAGTTTGACCCTAAAGCTGAAACCAAGATAGCTACTTTCCAGGAGATCCCCAAAGACTGGATGGCGTTGGACATCGGTCCTGCTACCACGAAACTCTTTTCCGAAGCCCTGCAGGATGCCAAGACCATTATCTGGAATGGACCTATGGGGGCCTTTGAGATGGACGCGTTCAGCAGGGGAACATTCGCAATGGTCGATCATGTTGCCAGCTCATATGCGCTGACTATCATAGGCGGTGGAGACACTGATGTGGCCGTTGACAGGGCAGGAGGATTGAGCAGTATGTCTTACGTGTCTACAGGCGGAGGCGCTTTCATATATTTATTGGAGGGGAAAGCACTCCCTGGGATTGAGGCCTTGAGGAACAAATAGTTTCCGAGACACGGCCCTACTTGGACAATCCGTTGATATTAAAAGAGGTATTGTCATTTTTCGGATTTTTTGTCCTGTACATATAGGTTTTCAGTGGATGGTGGATCTGCTTCGCTTGATCCACCCTACATTGAGGTTTTACTCTTGCCAGGAAAGGGTAGCCGCCCCGGGTGTTACAATTAAAGGTACGCCGAAGGGCTCTAATTTATAGAGGGGTTAGAAATGCGAAAATCTGTTATTGCTGGAAATTGGAAGATGAACAAGACCGTCTCCGAAGCAGTTGAGTTAATATGTGCGCTCAAAAAGTTGGTTTTCGATGTAACCGATACGGAAATCGTAGTTGCCCCTCCTTTCTTGGCAATCTACAGGGTAGCCCAAGAGGCGAAAGGTTCCAACATACGTATTTCCGCCCAGGATATTTTCTGGGAGGAAAAGGGGGCCTACACCGGCGCCGTATCCCCTATGATGTTGTCAGATGTAGGTTGCACGTATACCATCGTAGGTCACTCTGAACGACGTCAATATTTCGGTGAAACCGACGAGACCGTCAACAGGAAGATAAAGGCTGCCCTAGGCCAGGGTCTGGCCCCCATCTTTTGTGTGGGTGAGGTCATTGAACAAAGAGAGTCGGGAGAGACCTTTAGTGTGATCGAAACACAGGTTAGAAATGGACTGTCAGGTCTTTCTCCCCCGGAAATGAAGGGTCTAATCGTTGCATATGAGCCGGTATGGGCTATCGGTACGGGTAAGACGGCTACCGTCGAGCAGGCTGAGGAGGTTCATGCTTTCATAAGAGGGCTTCTGAAGGAGGTCAGTCAAGGTACCGCGGATAATAGCAGGATTCTATATGGCGGAAGTGTGAACCCCGATAATGTAGATGGGCTGATGGCCAAATCAAACATAGATGGGGCTTTAGTAGGAGGAGCAAGCCTCAAGGCCGAGGACTTCGCGCGAATCGTGAGATACAAACGGTAATACTCTAAATCTATCCCTCCCCCTGTTCCGCTAACCTTCCCATCTTCACCCTCTGGTCTTCCTTGTACCCAATCAGAAATTTGGAAACTTTAGCTATTGAAGTCCTTGTTTGTCAATGAGTTAGGGGCGGGGACGAAATAACTTTCTCAAGTTGGCGCTCAGATTTAGGTTAGATTTGTTCGATCTGAAAACGCAAAACCGCAGGAATAGTCGAACTATTTTGAGGATTTTGTGTTTGAAGATCGGTCAAAGCCTGTCCTCGACCCCGATCGGGGGATGGCCTGAAGATGAGATGTACAAATGGGGAAGTTACTTCGTCCCCGTCCCTAAGCTGAGTGAGATCTTAGGTTATGAGACATGTAGAGGAGAAGTGTCGGTCACGTCCCTTAGCAGTTGATTGCCTCGCGGAATTGGATGATACGATTTTTGATGGCTGGAAAATTCCGGCGCTCAACCCATTCCGGTCTTACGATCCCTGCGCCGATAGCAACAGCATCGGCGCCACTTGAAAGATAGTCCTTGACATTAGTATCCGTGACGCCACCTACTGCTAATACTCTTATGTCCGACAACGGCGCTTTAATGGACTTAATATAAGACGGTCCGAATGTAGATGCAGGGAAAACCTTTACCATATAGGCCCCGGCCTGATGTGCGTTGTATATCTCTGTAGGTGTGAAAGCACCGGGAAAGATAGGAATATTTCTTTCTGAACAATATTCTACGATTTCTGGGTCGAATATTGGTGATACTATAAAATGCGCGCCCACATCCAGAGCTTTTTTCAGCTCTGTCAGTGATAATACTGTCCCGGCTCCGATAAGCATCTTTGTGCCAAATGACCTGACCGCTTTATCAATAAGACTGAGAGATTGAGGTGTATTCAGTGTTATCTCGATAATCTCCAGGCCGGCATCCAGTACGGTTTGGAATAGTCCTTCCAGATCGAATGGTCTATGATGACGAATAATTACGATGATTCGTCGTTCATCTAGTATGGAAATATCCAAGGCCACCTACCTAGTGTTCATCCATAAATGGTCTTCTTGCCCAATATCTGCGTTATGCGAAAAAAATAATCCTCAGAATATCAAATATATGCCTGCGGTTATTTTTTTCGCATGCCTTGATCTTGAACAAAAATCCTCATTTATGGATGGACACTACCTAGTGTTCATCCATAAATGGTCTTCTTGAGAAAATGGGCACGAGTTGGTTTCCAATCCAGAAATGATCTTCTTGGCATCCTTCATACATCAGTTTACACTCTTGAAATTATGGCTGCTTCAACGGTGGTCAGGGCCGACGAAAAAGCGCAAATTATGGCCGTGCTAAGTATGTCCTATTCTACGAGATCATCTGAAGCCATGAGTTCAAAGAAATTTTGAAAATCATGTTTTTCAGGGGCATCGTCGGGCATAGCCATCTGTTTAATGGCGCTTCGAGGATGTAAGTTCAATGTTCCCGTTACCATATACGGAATCGAATATCCCCATTCAATTTCTTTGATGAGGGGTATCATCTCCGTTCCGATAACCTTCAGCAATGGTCGAACATCAAATTTGGGATTTTTCAGAAATGACATCAGCAATTCAAGAGGACAGTTCCCCGCCCCCCGGCCAATCCCATACAGGGTGCCATCAAGAAAATTTACTCCTTTGATGATCCCTTCAATGGTATTGGCAAATGCCAGCTGTTGGTTATTGTGACAGTGAATACCGATTTCTTTTGTCTTGATGTATTTCTGGAACTTCTCCACATAGTAATGAATGTCTTCTGAATAGAGTGCGCCAAAGCTGTCAACCAGGTAACAGGCCATTATGTCTGTTTCCTCTTCAATTTGCTGTAGCGCCTCATCGAGTTCCCGATCCAGCGCATGTGAAATAGCCATGACGTTGATGGTGGCATCGTAGCCTTTATTCGTGGCATTGTTAGCCAAATGTATGGCCTTGTCAACATCTTTTACGTACGTGGCTATCCGTATCACATCGACAACACTTTCGGCCTTGGGCAATACATCCTCCGCCACGGCTTTGTGCGCGTCTTGCATAACGGCAATTTTTATACGCAGGTCAATCCCCTCAGTTGCTTTTCTCAATACATCTTCGTCACAGAATCGCCAAGGACCGTATTCTTTCGGGGAGAAAAACTCTTTACTGTTTCTGTAACCCAGTTCCACGATGTCTGCACCGGATTCATTTACGGCTTTTAGCACTCCCCTGACCATATCCACCGAAAAATTTGAATTGTTCATCAAACCACCATCACGTATTGAGCAATCTATTACCTTTATCTCCGGTCTATACATGGTTACGTTCCCTCACAATTTAGTGTAGCGATTCTAAAAAAAGTCCGCCCCCTTCAAAAAAAAAGTATATGATATAAACACTTGTTTGTCAATGGAAAAAACGCCCCGACACCAATTCTAAGGAATTTCCATGATCAGGTCTGCCGATATTCTGTAGTCTGGTGGGGTCTGATAGGCATCCTCAACCCCTACCATTTTCCTAATAGATTCGGTAAGTTGGCTTTTGGAGGTGTGTCCCTTTGCAACTCGGACATCGACCGGGAGGGGTGAAACGCTTCCTGTCTTCAAAGACATATCCACAAGTCAGACACCTGAAAGGCAGCACAACGAGCTTTTTCCCCTGCGGCGCCACGGAACGTGCGATGTGAGAAAGATGATTATATACCTCTTTTTCACGGATGCCCATTGTTTGGGACAGCTCTCTGGCGCTCATTTCCTCTTCGTTCAAGATGTCCATTATCTGCCGACGAATAGTCTGCATGTGAATCCAATCTTCTACTTGTATTTTGTCTTGACAATGTGCTGTATTAGTGCGAAACTTTATAAAAGAAATTCTGAAACTCAATTATGAGCTACAAATGGCTTAAAGGCATTATTCAAATGAGTTTCAAAATTTCTGATAAGGGACGTGGCCGAAATATGGTAACCGTTCACAGGGTCCGGTTATTATAAGATAGTGTCCATCCATAAATGGACTTCTTGAGAAAAGGGCACGATTTGGTTTCCAATTCAGAAATGAGCAATTTTTTCTCTGAGCAAGGCCGCACGACGGTTTGTGCAGAGGCGTACATGATCGTACGTCGCAGGCGGAAACCTGAGGAGAACGCAGCTCAGGGGAAAAAGGGCCATTTCTGGATGGAAACAAGATAGTAATTTTCGTATTCTGGGAGGTGACCAAGATGTATGGTGTTATTCAAGAAAAGAACCCTAAGGTCAAAAGAAACGATAAGGGCTCTGAGGTAAAGAAAAACACCGAGGCCGAGGTCAAATCGTGCCCAAAGTGCGGTGAAGACTTCATAGAGATGCACGCGTACACTTTCAACCCACTTCTCATGAGAAATGGGCCAAAGCCATGGAGCGATAGAAAAGACAATAACTTCTGAGCTGAGGCAGATGAGAGTACCAAGTTTTGGTACTGCAATTTTTGTGGGTATACGAGTGGAAACAGGCCTGCGGGGTGGATGGAATAACCGAAATTCGGAACATCTTTCATATGAGCTCAAAAGTAGTTTACACTTTTTATTTTTTTAAAACCACAGAATGTCGAACAAGGAATATCGAATGTCGAAGTAATACCTTCGAAATTCTGCGGTTCCTTGTTCTGCGGTTCGATATTCAAAATATGTTACCGAAGAACCAACCTCGAAAAGTGCAAAAAGGCAAATGAAGGATGCCAAATTCGGGCTCTCAACCCTGTAATGGCGGTCGGTTTTACTGTGGGTGAAAATGGGCCGACCGGGCTAACATTTCCTCGATGGGGTTTCAGCAAACTGCTGATACTGGTCTAACATCACGCTCCTCCGCATGACTCCAGTCCATAATAGAGTATCCCTTCCATGTAGTCATCCCAGCCCGAATCCAATTCATTGATTTTCGGTTTGTTAGGGACGGGGATGAAATAGCTCATTTCTAAATTGGAAACCAACTCGTGCCCTTTCCTCAAGAAGTCCATTTCTGGATGAACACTAGTTAGTGTCCATCCAGAAATGAGGATTTTTGTTCAAGATCAAGGCATGCGAAAAAAATAACCGCAGGCATATATTTGATATTCTGAGGATTATTTTTTTCGCATAACGCAGATATTGGGCAAAAAGACCATTTATGGATGAACACTAGTTAGTTTCGGCATGTTTAAGATCCTCTATATATCTCTCAGCAGCAAAGGCCGCAGTTGCTCCGTCTCCAACGGCTGTAGCAATTTGTCTTAAGAGCTTTACCCTCACGTCTCCTGCGGCAAACATACCAGGCTCCGATGTCTTCATCTCATCATCAGTGATGACAAATCCCCTTTTGTCTACGGTCACCACGCCTTTCAGGAACTCTGTATTCGGTTTGACACCCACGTACATAAATACACCGCCCACCTTCAATTTTGACAAGACGCCGGTCTTTACATTGCGCACCTCGATCCCGTTGACCGTTTCGTCCCCATCTATACTGTCGAGGACAGTGTCCCAGACAAGTTCTATCTTTTCGTTATTGAACGCCCTTTCCTGTACGATCTTGTCCGCTCTTAACTCGTTCCTCCGATGGATTATATAAACTTTTTTTACGTACTTCGTCAAAAATACTCCTTCTTCGACAGCCGAGTTACCCCCACCAATTACGGCTATGTCGAGCCCCCGGAAGAAAGGTCCATCGCATGTAGCACAGTAGGAAACTCCCCTGCCTTTCAATTCACTCTCCCCTTTCACCCCCAGTTCATTGGGTTTGGTTCCCGAGGCTATTATCAAAGCCGTACACGATAGCTCTCTATTACTCAGCTTGACCTGTTTGAGGTCATCCTTACCCACACTTAAACCCTCTATTCCGCCGGTCAATATCTCCAGGCCGAACTTTTTTGCCTGCTCCTCCATGTTCTGAATCAGTTCGGGTCCACTTATCCCGTTTTTAAACCCGGGATAATTCTCAACCATTTCCGTAGTGGCAACCTGACCTCCGACAAACATCTCCTCAATCAATAAGGTCTTTAGTCTTGCCCTGCATGTGTAAAGACCAGCCGTTAACCCTGCCGGCCCACCACCAACTATTATAACATCATAATCGGGGGGAGTAATCATTTTCGAAGACCTCTCAACAGGAATCCTCATGGTTTGCCCAAAAAACAGAGGGCACCTTTATTTGTATGATGATCAGCAGTCACCAACAAAGATAAGCCTATAGCGCCTTATTTATCATTTCTTCCATCTGTTCCTTGGAAATTGCGCCAATCATCTGATCGATAGATTTACCGTCTTTAAACATCATGAATGTAGGGATACTCCTGACGGCGTAATGAGCCGGCGTCTTCTGGTGCTCATCCACATTTAACTTTGCAATCTTCACTTTTCCATCATATTGCTCCGCTAACTCCTCTACCATGGGACCTACCATCTTGCAGGGGCCACACCAGGGAGCCCAAAAATCTACAAAGGCCGGCAGATCGGAGTTTATTATCTCCGACTCAAATACATCATCCGTTAAATGAACTATCTTTTCCGACATCTTAACACCTCCGCCATGTGCTGTTTTGCAACCCCTCAATAACTTAGGGTAGACTGTTCAAGAATCCCTACAAGTCCATCCCAAACTCAAATCTAACTATCATTATCAATCATTGAACTCCTTTTGTCAAATTATTTCGACCTGTGCAGTTACACAAACCTAGTGTCTTGAAGTGTCTCCGATGATTCAGTTAACAGGATTGCGTTAAGCGCCGGCTGCTTGTTTCGTTTGCTTCTTATACGTAAGAACCTGTTCAACATACAAATATGCGAACGAGACTTGTCAACCCATTACACATAAAGCCTTATGCCAGAATGTAGTTCATAACAAACAAACGAAATAAGGGGCCGGCAAGCGGTAACCCTGCCCAACTGCACAGCTCAAATTATTTCGTCGCTGACCTATTGCTTGTTGACACAATGAATGACATAAACTAAAATAGAGTGCGATTAACAAAAAACAATCTCATCATGTCAGGAGTATTACTATGGATTTGAAAGATATCTGCCCTTGCCCAAACCTGGAATGCAAAAATCAACTAGATTGCGTCAAATGCACCAGCAGTCATCTGTCCAAAAAGTCTCTTAATGCCTGTGGATTCTTTACTATAAAAACCTTCCTGGAAGATGCCATAAGCAAATCCCCGGAGTCCCCAACGGCATTAATGGTGAAGGAAATGATCGATAAGCAGACGAAGAGCTATAAAAGCAAAATGGAAAAATACGGATGGTGTGAAGGTGAACAGGAGAAGAGAGTAGAGAAGATGAAAGAACTCATAAAGCAATGATCCGACACAGATCAGAGTTTTAAGTGTACCTCACGTCCCTTATGTATTGGGTCGACACCACGAAAGGCCCCCGTATTTTCCCCTCAACGGTCCTTTCTTTATTTTCCCACTGCCGGTCTTCGGAAGTTCGCCGACGAAAACCACTGACTTTGGTATCTTATATTTAGCGAGTTTCCCCGAACAAAAGGCTATAGCCTCTTCCTCGGTCATGACCTTCTCTTTTTTCAAAGAGATTATCGCTTTGCCTACTTCTCCCCACTTATCATCGGGAACCCCTATTACTGCTGTCTCCATAATGTCAGGATGAGTTGCATAAACCTTTTCAATCTCGGCAGGATAGACATTTTCGCCACCAGTTATGAACATGTCAGTCCTCCTGTCCACGATATAGACATATCCCTCATCATCTACCCTGGCGAGATCGCCGGTATACAACCAGCCGTCCCTTATGGTCTCTTTTGTCTCCTCCGGTCGACTCCAATAGCCGACCATCTGTATGGGACCCTTTACTATGATCTCCCCGATTTCGCCGGGCGCTACTTCCTTCCTCTTTTTGTTTACAACCTTTACTTCACTGTGAAATACAGGCAACCCAACAGAACCGGCCTTACGAATGGAATCCTTTTCAGGAAGCCAGAGCATTATTGAGGTCTCGGTCTGACCAAACACCTGTCTTATAGGGATTTTCCTCTTTTGGTATTCTTTGATGAGGGATATGGGACATGCCTCGCCCGCTGTCATACATGTCCTTAGGGAGCTGAGATCGTACTTCCCCATATCTGTCTTCTTCAGTATGAAGTTCAGCATGGTAGGCACGGCCATCATAAGAGTGATCTTGTGCCGCTCGATGAGCCTTAATACCTCTTCATGATGGAAGTATTTCTGGATAACAGCTGTTCCCCCCTTATAGAGGATCGGTACCGCCATTATATTGAGACCACCGGAATGGAAGAGCGGAAGAGCCACCAGCATCCTGTCGGATGCAGAAATATCGAAATAAATATCTGCATTGAAGGTGTTGTAGAATGTCTTTCTGTGAGATAAAAGCGCCCCCTTAGGCTCCCCGGTAGTTCCTGATGTGTACATGATCATCTGGGGATCTTCCAGTTTAACATCCTCTCCAACGTCAGGCTCGTCTGTCGGGTATCGGGCGAGTAGTTCTTCGTAATCAAGCGCCCACTTTGGTGTATTACCATCAACCTGGATGAAGTTTCCTCCGGTTACAGGAATCAATGAACGAATGGAATCTGTCACTTCTGAAAACTCAGAGTTGAATATTATCATACTGGGCCGGCAGTCATTCAGCATATACTCCAACTCAGGTCTTGCAAGCCGGAAGTTTAGAGGAACGAATATCGCTCCCAATTTGGCTGCGGCAAAGTAAGCCTCTAAGAACTGATGGCAGTTGTGAAAAATCACCGCAACCCTATCACCTTTTCCGATCCCTCTATCTGCCAGGGCATTGGCCAACTGATTGGTTCGTTCATTGACCTTCCGGTAGGTAAAATACTTCCCCTCGAATATGATAGCCGTCTTCTCGGAGGAAGATATTGCCCTCTTTCTAATCCAATCGCCAACGTTCATTTTGTTATCCCTGAACTTTCTCCACCTGTGCAGTTACTCGACCCCAAAGTCTTGAAGTGTCTCTGATGAATAAGTGAACAGCATTGCGTTAAGCGGTAACCCTGGCCAACTGCACAGGTGGAACTTTCTTGATTTTCCTATTCCCCCAGGTAATATTTCCTCGGGTCAAACATCCTCAGCATGATTAACTCTTCCAATTTAGGCTGGGCTATCTCTTCGGGGTTGGGAGACACCTTCAAATCCCAGCTACAATTGTCCTTTATGTGACGAATATGATCTGTCATGGTCGTGCGGCCCGGGTTGGGGAAATAGCCTGTGAGGGTGAATTCTTGATCGTCTCCAACCTTCTCGAAGACGCCCAGTGTGGATACCAGCGTTGTAACCTTCTTGCCGGGCGAAGTGATGTAGCTCACCCGGTCCAGAAACCGTCTCTTGACATGCTCAGCAGTTACGATTATCTCCCGGGCAGAACTGGCCATATCATTTGCCCCACCTGACCCGGCGATGTACAAACGCCTTTCCGGAATCTTTGTAGTATTGATATTGCCATGTTTGTCTATCTCAGCTATACCGAGGGTGCCGATACATCTATTCCTCGAACCGCTCATGAATATTCCCATAACATCTTGGGTGTCGGCGATTGCTTTACATGTGGGAAAGTTCCGGTGATTGAAGATAGCCGGGTCAAAGGGTGTCGGTGTGTAGCCGTAAAGTCCTATCTCCGCCATGAGCTCTATGTCAAATCCCTCTTCCTTGAGATCAAAATAAGCCAGCCAAGCGCTTAGGTTGGAGATTCCCGCACCGGCGAGTATCGTCCTGTAATCGTTCTTTTTTATCTTCTCTTTTGTTTTCCTGCCGGAAACCACAATCGCCATCTCTAACGGGGTGTACTCCGGCGAGTCATACTCCATCGAGAGGGCTTCTGTGTCGTATCCCCATGAATCGGCATGGGTACGTCCCTTTAAGGCGAGGATCCTGTCGTATCCCAACTTGCTGACATAATCCTTATGATCATTACAACCAAGAACCCATTTATGGATCCATTCATCAAACCCTTCCGGGTCCTTTGCCGCCTTACATGCCTCGTTAACAAAATCATAATCCTCGGTGTAGACCGGAAAGTCGCTTATGCCTCTATTGGAAAGTCCACTGGGATGGGACCCGAAGGGTACTTCACAGACCGCTGTGACATAGTCCCCAGGAAGTTTCATAAGGTGAGAATACTTCCTTATGTAATCCGTGGACACTACCTTTTCCACTGTTACGATAGTCCCGTTTTCACTTGCCATACAACCGTAGAGGTTCTCTGCATACGGTGGAAGTAGCAAGGTGTTGCCGTACCTGTCAGCGGCCCAGCCATGGGTCATGGATATGTCCGGATAGAGTGCCTTTGCCATTCCGATCTTCTTGCCACTCTTGAAGGGGTCGTCCGTTACGATAAAATCCTTCTTGTTTTCTTCCGCCATGGTACTCCCTATGAGGGAATTTGTCGGCATGAATGCCACGCCCATGGCAGCGGCCTTTAGCCTTAAAGGTAGTGTCAGTATCGACCAGACTTCAATCTCGATGGCCCTTTCCTTGTATGCCCTCTGGAATGCTGCATTCGGGCCGGGTGTATAATAAGGATCTCCGCAATAACTGGTGATGATTTTCTCAATCAGCCCTCCGTGAACCAGGACGGATATGGGATGGTTCAATGATATGCCTGTAACTGTAAAACCGGGGGCTTTGCCCCAGAATTGCCTTGCTATCTCATATATGGCCGCACTGCACCACCTCACCCCGGTCTGGCAGGTGTGTATCAGCATCCCGGGCCTTATGTTCTTTCTTATGGCTTCCTTCAAGTCGCATACTTTGTCAGTACCCTCGTATTCTCTTGTCTTAAAACGGTTTTCGAATATCTCTTTGACCTTCTGTTTCATTATTTCTCTTTTGACCCCTGCTTATGTGGTACGTATAAAAAGAAGTTACAAGTGCCTAAAATTTGAAGTGCCTAAAATAAACTTATGAGGCCTGCCCTCAGACCCATATCTCAAGGCAGACCCCGGCAACAATCAGGGTTACTACCTTTCCTACCAACCTCTTTTCAGTATGGTAACGGCACTTGATTGAATATCACCCAGTTCTATAGTATCCTGGAACCCGCCGGCACAATGGGTGAACGCAACCTTTGCCCCCTGCACCTGGTTCTCTGCAATGCCCCTCAACTGCCAAACAGACTCACATATCTGCGCAAGGCCGGTAGCACCGATGGGGTGGCCCCTGGACATTAATCCTCCACTGGGACTTACAGGTATCTTCCCTTCCATACCTGACATCCCTTCCTCCACAAACCTACCTCCTTCGCCTTTTTTACAGAACCCGAAATCTTCATAGTGGACTATCTCGGCTATGGTAAAACAATCATGGACCTCTGCGAGATCGATATCCTCCGGTCCAATACCGGCGTATTCATAGGCATTCAAAGCCGCGAGGCGATCCGCCCCAAAGCTGGTAATGTCTTTACATTTCTCATACGGTCCCGAGCAGAGAGCAGAGGCCGCTATCTCAACGGGTTTGTTTGTGTATCTCCCGGCGACCTCTTTACTGCAAAGGATTGCGGCAGCCGCCCCATCCGTAGTGGGACAACAGTTCAGGAGAGTCAGGGGCACCACTATCACAGGAGAGTGGATTACCTCTTCCACAGTGATGGGATCTTTATATTGACACCGGGGGTTGGATCCTGCATTCCGACGGTTTTTAACCGCGACCATGGCAAGTTGTTCCAGGGTAGTCCCATACTCCTTCATATGCCGTGTCAAAACGTTTCCAAAATAGACCGGGGGGCTGAACCCCATCACCGTCAACAACTCCACCCCATCCGAGGTCAGGGGACGTCCCTTCCCTTCCCTTCCGGTGAGTTTTTCCACACCCATGGCAAATGCCATATCGTACATCCCTGAACCCACGGCGAGCCAAGCTTCTCGAAGTGCCGTAGACCCACTCGAACAGAAATTACCTACACTGCTCACAGGGATTCCGGAAATACCCAATTCCCATAGGATCGACTGGCCCACACCGCATTCTCTATTATGAAGCTGCCCGGTCCTGGCGTGCCCCGCATATGCAACCTGTATATCCTTTGTGTCGACGCCGGCATCTCTCACGGCATTGAGGCATGCGGTCCTTCCCAGCTCTATGACATTGGATTGAGGGAACCGACCGAACATGGTCATCCCCACTCCAATAATGCAAACAGTTCTCATAATCACATACCTCCACTATGGGGATGCAGATTTAAACTTGTATCCGTATACAGGCTGCCCTGCCTCATCCTCGCGAATCTTGTCAACAATGAGCTCCACATCCATATCTATCTTCAGCCGTTCCTTGTCGCATTCTGCAAGTGGTGAGAATATCCTCAACCCCTCAGGGAGATCGACGTATCCCACGGCGTAGGGGGCGTCGAAACCCACTGGCGCCACTTTGACTATGCAGTACGTGTACAATTTTCCCTTATTGCTCAAAAGCACGTCCTCCAACACGTCCTCTTTTAGACAGTTTGGACAGATTACCCTCTTGGGGAAGAAATACTCCCCACAGGATTTACACTTGTTTCCTATAAGCAGGGGCTTTTCAGAGGGAGATCCTGCCAAACGGATCAGTGGCCTGAGCTTTGGATCCACGAGGGCTTCCTGCACTTTTGCTTTTGAACCGCTATCATCTGCTGTCATCAAACACCTTCCTCCCTTTTAGCCAAACCTTCCTCCACTCACATGAATCACTTCTCCGGAGATAAAACTCGCTTCATCGGACACGAGAAAGAGGATCGTATTTGCCACGTCTATTGTCTCACCGAGCCTCTTTATGGGCATATTCGCCAACTGCCTTTCCTTAATCATCTCAAACTTGGGGTGCCCCTTCATCAACTCAGTAGCGATCATACCCGGGGCGATGCAGTTTACATTTATGTTATATCTGCCGAATTCCCACGCCATGGATTTGGTGAGCCCTATTATGCCCGCCTTTGCAGATGAATAATTGGCCTGACCGGGGTTTCCGTGCCATGCCCTCGAGGAGATATTCACAACCTTTCCATATTTCTTTTCCACCATGTATGGAGTGGCGAACTTAGAGGCCAGAAACGAACCCTTCAGGTCTGTATCGATGACATCATCCCAGTCTTTCTCAGTCATGTTTTTGATGAGCATATCCCTGTTGAACCCGGCATTGTTCACCAGGATGTCCAGGCTTCCAAACTCATCTACCGCCTTCTTCATCAGGGCTTCCACCTGGTCCAATTTGGTTACATCCGTTACCACTGCGATGGCCTGTCCTCCTTTGGCCTTTATGCCATTCGCAACTTTTATAGCGCCTTCCTCATTTATGTCAGTGACTACGACCTTGGCTCCCTCCTCGGCTAGCCTTTGCACCGTGGTTTCTCCTATGCCCCTTCCTGAGCCGGTTACTACCGCTACTTTATCCTTTACTCTCATTGTACGTACCCTCCTTTTACTTTTTTCTCTTTATCATTAATGGAGTTTCTCCCTCCTGAACCACTTCTCCCTTTTGGTTAATGAGTTCTCTCTTCAATATAAAGATACCTCTCTCAGGGTTCTTCGTTTCTTTTTTCTCGATTATCTTCACCTTCACGGTTACGGTGTCGCCTATCATGATAGGCCCTTTGAACTTCCACTCAAGACCGAGAAATGCTATGAGGTTTCTCTGCGTCTGCACGCATAGCTCCGTTCGCGTAAATAGACCCGAAGCAATGGCCAGTCCCAGAAGCCCGTGGGCTATCCTGGTTCCGAACATCGTGTCTTTGCAAAACTCGGCGCTGGTGTGAAGCTCATTGTAATCCCCGGAAAGACCGGCAAAGTTTACAATATCCGTCTCCGTGACAGTTCGAGAGGGAGATGTGTACTCTCTTCCAACCTCAAGATCTTCCCAGTACATGACACTAGATTCGTTTACCATACTAATCTCCTTTCTTTTATTAATTGTTCACCTCATCAAATGAATATGCCCATTTGTTTATTAAAAAATCCAAACTGTTCGGTGCCAGGAGGCGAGATCGCCCCTCGTTCCCCCGCTCCTGCGTGGGAACGAGATCAAAATATTTTCCTCCGTGTTCTCTGTGGTTATGTTTTTAACAACCGTGAATTGCACAAATGGGGAAGTTATTTCGTCCTCGTCCCTTAATGCCTTGTCATAGCCCCACATTCAAACATGTCATCTAATGGCAGACATGCCGAGAACATCTCTCCCTATTATCAAGGTTTGAATCTCGGAGGTTCCCTCGGGGATCATGGCTCCTCTCGCGTCCCTGAAATACCTTTCAATGGGGAATTCCTTGGAGTAACCATATCCGCCGTGAACCTGCAGGGCATTGGATGCGGTCTTGAAGGCCGCCTCACATGCAAAAAGTTTTGCCACGGAACAGAACCTGTCACATCTGCCCCCTGAGTCCAGGCAATTTGCAGCTTGATACCCCAAGAGACGGGAGGCCATGGTGTCGGTCACCATCTCCACTATCAGCTTCTGAACCAGCTGAAAGCTGCCTATGGGCTTGCCGAATTGCTTACGCTCTTTCGCATATTTTACAGAGGCGTCTATACATGCCTGGCCAATGCCCACCGAACCCATGGCAACGTTATGCCTTCCCTCATTCAGTGTTGTGAGTGCGATCTTGAGGCCCTGCCCTTCAGGACCAAACATGTTATCCTTAGGCACCACGGCATCTTCAAACGTAAACTCGGATGCAACCATGGCAAGCCCGAACATCTTGTCCGTGTCCTTCACTGAAAAAGCGGTCTCTTCTTTGTCCACTATGAAAGCGGTTACCCCTTTGCCGCCCTTGCTCTTATCCGTTGAGGCAAATACGATCCCTACGTCCGCAGTACTTCCGTTAGTAACCCACATCTTTTGGCCGTTTAGGAGATAATGGTCACCGTTCAGGTCGGCCTTCGTCTCCACACCCGATGCGTCGGACCCCACATTGGGTTCCGTTATGGCCAGGAATCCTGTCTTTTCCGCGGCCAGCAACGGGGGGATATACCGTTTTTTCTGCGCTTCCGTACCGTTTACGGATATGGTGTAGGGGATCAGGTTTAAAGGGCCGTTTGCCATTATGCGCAGCGCCCCCCAGGTCCTGCCGGCTTCCTCCATAAGTATGCCAAGAGATATATAGTCAAGGCCTAACCCGCCGTATTCCGGCGGGACCAGAGCGCCGACATATCCGAAGGAGATCATCTTCTTAATCAGATCTCTCGGTATCTCCTTCTTCTTTTCATACTCGTCGACAATAGGCGCCACCTCATTGTCCATAAACTTCCTGACAGTGTCTTGCAGGATTTTTTGCTCTTGCATTAACTCAAAGTCCATCGATAATCTCCCTCCAGTAGTAAACGTATACCTTTTGGCATCCTTCATAAAAGCTATAAAGTAGTTTACACTTTCTAATAAAAAAACGGTCTCGGCACAGTTGAAGCAGCCATAATTTAAAAAGTGTAAACCGATGTATGAAGGATGCCTACCTTTTATGACATCCTTTATTTCTCTGTTTACACTTTTCAAGGATGCGGGCGCCAATAGATAAGTAAAGTATAAACTACTTTTTTGTATATATGTAGGATGCCAGTATATTGCGTCTAATGCCCGACAAAAAGGACCATCAACTGAGCAAGTTTCGTCCTATTATGTGATGATGAATCTGACTGGTCCCTTCAACGATTTGAAGAATCTTTGCATCTCTCATCATCCTTTCCACCGGGTAATCCTTCATGTAGCCATACCCCCCGAACAACTGGACCGCGTTTGTGGTCACCTCCATACATATGTCCGAGGCAAAACACTTCGTCATGGATGACTTGGTGATCAAATCCGTGCCATGACGACCCGAATCATACATAGCGGCCGTCTGATAGGTCAGTGCGCGGGCCGCCTCTATCTTCATTGCCATACTTGCGACCATAAACTGGAGCGCTTGGAATTGAGCTATGGGCCTTCCGAATTGGCGCCTTTCCTTCATGTACTGAATCGATTGGTCGAGGGCGGCCTGGGCCAGCCCTACTGAAACCCCTCCGAGCCCGCATCTGACAAGATCTAACCCCTCAAAGGCCAGTTTTAGTCCCTTTCCTCGCCCTCCACACATATATTCGTTGGGAAGTCTCACGTCCTCAAAGATCATCTCTGCTGTTTGGGAACCCCTTACCCCCATCTTCTCTTCTACCTTTCCCATGGAGAGTCCTTTTGTGTCCTTATCTACGTAAAAGAGGGAGATCCCGTTTGCGCCTTTACCGGGACCTGTGACCGCCCATACCCCGTAAAAATCCGCAACACCACCGCTCGTTATAAAACACTTCGTTCCATTGATGACCCATTCGTCGCCGTCAAGGACGGCCTTTGATTTCAAGGATGCCGCATCGGATCCGGCCTCCGGTTCGGTTAGGCAGAAAGCGCCCAGTTCTTCCTTTGCCATCTTTGTAAAGTACTTCTCTTCCAAGAATGCATTTCCCCCCAAATATAAAGGACGGACAAGGGCCAGATGCCCGATCAGAGTGCACGCCATGGAGGGACTGAAGTAACCCAACTCCTCAAGAACGATTGTTAGCATCGTGGCATTTGCCTCTGATCCGCCGTATTTGACAGGGGCAGGCAGCCCGAATATGCCAATTTCCTTTAAGAGACGGAGGCTTTCATGGTCGAATTCATCCGCCCTGTCGCTTTCTATGGTAAGCTTGTCCAACTTCTCCTTTCCCAACTTTCGTAGGGTGTCCCGCAGAATCTTCTGCTCCTCGGTTAACTCGATACTCATCTCTTCTTTCTCCTTTCAACTGTATCAGGCACAGCGCAAGTCAATCCAAACTCCAGCTCTAGGCAGGTTCTATGATCTCAATAAGAACACCGAACATATCCTTTGGATGCAAAAAACAGATCTTGTTCCCTCCTGATCCGGTCGTACCTTTCCCAACGATTTTGAGTCCCTGGTTTTCAAAGTGTGCCATCGCCGCTTCCATGTCTTCCACTTGCAGTGACACGTGGTGAATCCCCTCGCCGTTTTTTTCTATGAATTTGCCTATCACACCGTCAGGGTCGATTGTTTGAGAGAGTTCAAACCTGTTTTCACCCATGGAAACCATGGCGGATTCCAATTTCTGGTCATCAAAGACCTTTCGAAATATCACTTTTGCGCCAAAGGCTTTCTCAAATAGCGAAACGGCCTTGTCAAGGTCCTTCACAGCCACTCCCACATGATTTATCTTTTTTATCATCGTCAGTCCTCCCTTCTCAGAGCATGTTTGTCGTAATTATCAGTAACTTCTCAAAAACTCAGTGGTGGTCAATTAAGGGACGGGGCCGAAATAACTTCCTCAAGTTGGCGCTCAGATTTAGGTTAAATTTGTTCGATCTGAAAGCGCAAAACCGCAGGAATAGTCTGACCTATTTCGAGGATTTTGTGCTTGAAGATCGGGCAAAGCCTGTCCTCGACCCCGATCGGGGGATGGCCTCAAGATGAGATGCATAGTTGGGGAAGTTATTTCGGCCCCGTCCCTAACCTTTTCGTAACCGTTCACGGTTGAGTAAAAAACCATGAACCGGCAACTGACAACCGTAAACGGTTACGACTTTTCTATCATCTCTCGAGCATGCTCCCTCACCGTATCCGTGATCTTAACTCCGGCAAGCATTCGTGTTATCTCATCCACCCTCCCCTCTTTATCCAATCTTCTCACAGACGTATAGGTCCTGCCGTCTTTGAGGCGCTTTCTTATACTGTAATGGGTGTCTGCGAACTTTGCGATCTGTGGCAGGTGGGTAATGCATATTACTTGATGAAATCTCGAAGCGGATTTCAGTTTTTGACCCACTACATCGGCTGTTCTTCCACCGATACCGGCATCTACCTCGTCAAAGATCAACGTCTCTACTCCGCCTTCTCGGGCGAGAATACTCTTTATGGCCAAGACAATCCTTGATAGTTCTCCTCCTGATGCAACCTTGGAAAGGGCCCTGGGCGGTTCCCCCGGATTGGGAGACAATAGAAATTCCACATCATCAATACCCTTCCTGCCAATCTTGTAGTCACCAACATCTATGTTTCCGTCGAGCCTGCTCTTGTCAGTGACGTGGGCGTTTCTGATATCTACCTCAAATACGGTTCCTTCCATGCCGATGGACCTCAATTCTCGCTCAATACCGGCTTTCATTTTTTCGGCCGTGGTTTTTCTCTTCTCGGAAAGGTCTCTTGTCAGACCCATTATTTCTCTCTCAAGATCACATATTTTATCTTTGAGGTGCGTTAAGGCATGCCCACCCTGTGAGATATCCTCCAGTTCTCTCCTTATTTTGTCCCTATATTGAAGGATTTCCTCGATTGTGGGTCCATACTTCTTTTTCAGCTTGTTAAGCTCCGCAAGTCTCAGTTCCACCGCTTCAAACCTGGCAGGATCAAACTCTGTCTTTTGGGCATAATCCCTGAGGACCAGTGCTATGTCTTCGAGTTCGATGATAGATGATTCAATGCCATCATGAAGCCTATTCAACGAACTATCGATGCTGCAGATCTCTTTCATATTTTTTCTGACTTCTTCCAGACACTCTATTACAGATCCTTTCGCGCCGTAAATGGCGTTGTAGCCATGGTTAGAATATTGGAGAAGCTTCTCCGAGTTCACAAGGATTTTTTTCTCATTCCTCAGATCCTCATACTCCCCAACCTGTAAATTCGCCCTCTCTATCTCATGGTACTGAAAATCCAGAAGGGATTCCCTTTCCAGCCTTCTATTCGCAGTCACGGTATGGTCAGCCAATTCACGAGAGAGTTTGAGGAGTCTCCCAAAGAGGGTCTCGACCCCTTGCCTGATGGAAATCAGGCCCCCAAAGTCATCGAGTATGTCGATATGCCTTTCAGTGTTGAGGAGCAGCTGGTGTTCATGCTGTCCGGACACTGTAATCAGATCATCACCGATAGAAGCGAGCATGCTGAGGGTGGCTAAACCGCCATTTATGAATACCTTGTTCCTGCCTGAATTGGAGACTACCCGCTTGATAACCAGGGTCTCTTCTCTTTCAACGCCCAGGTTCTCCATCTTATCAAGAATCATATAGTTATCCGAGATATCAAAAAGGGCCTCCACTGTCGCTTCTTCCTCATCGTTCCTGATGATACCCCCGGATGTCCTCTTGCCTTGAATAAGGTTTATTGCGTTGACTATAATTGACTTACCTGCTCCCGTCTCACCTGAAAGCACATTCAGACCCTCGGAGAAGGATAAGGTTGATGCATCTATGATGGCAAAATTCTTAATGACAAGCTCTCTCAACATAGCCGTCAGCTCATCTTTCGCCCCATTTGAGCTTTGTTCTCAAGACCTCAAAGTAGTCCTTGTGCGGGGGATCTATAAGAGAGACAAAGTTGTCTGCCTTTCTTATTTCCAACATACTGCCAGGCTCAAAGGCAAGGCCCACCTGGCCGTCCAAGGTTAAGAAGACATCCTCATTCCTGGAGATAAGGATTACCCTGATCGTCACCTCATCCGGCAGGATGAGCGGTCTGTTGGTAAGAGTGTGGGGACAGATGGGCGTGATAATGACCGAGTGTAAACGGGGATAAACAATAGGACCTCCTGCAGACATGGAATATCCAGTGGACCCCGTGGGCGTGGATATTATCAGTCCGTCAGCCTTAAAAGTAGTTAGGTACTTGCCGTCAATACTGGTTTCCAAATCTATGATCCTGGCCAGGGCTCCCTTGTTGATGGCCACATCATTGAGTACCCTGTATTGATGGAACTTTTCCCCGTCACGATGCACGCTGACATTTAGGGTTGTTCGGATACTCGTCTTATAGTCGCCCTCAATCACCCTCTCCAAGAGAGTGTATAACTCATCGAGGGTGATAGCAGTGAGGAAACCAAGCCCCCCCAGGTTTACTCCTAAAATCGGAACATCCTTGTCGCCTATGGCCCTGGCAGCGCTGAGCAGCGTTCCATCTCCGCCCAATATGATCACCATATCCACCAGTGAAGGGATGGTGTTTCTGTCATAGCCGTGTGGGTGGTCTATAACGGACGCTACTCGGGTTTCAACAAAGACCTCAATTTTACGCTCACCCAACCATCCCACAAGTCCTTTTGTGACCTCTATAGCCTCCGGTTTATTGGGTTTGGTTATAATCCCTATCCTTTTCATAAAGCCATGTATTGCCTTTCCCGTATTTCTGTTCTATAGATTTTCATATATCCTTCATAAAAGCTATGATGTATTATGTATTAAGCGTACCTTTTTAACATAGAATGGTGGCGGCTGTCCATTCAAAAATCGCGGTTCCTTCGATTCTTGATGCAACCGCTTAACCACAATCCGTTCGTAACCGTTCACACAGAGCTGTTTCAGGGAAATTTTCCGACCTGTGCAGTTACTCAACCCTAGTGTCTTGAAGTGTCTCTGATATTTTCACGAACTCTCATTGACATCAGCGTCAATATCCCTTATATTGTTTCGTATTTTGAGATATGTTGATGTTTTCGGAAGACCTGCCGGGATGAAGAATTACTCCGGAAATTTTGAAACTCATTTGAGTTATGCCTTTAAGGCTTACAATTTGTAGCTCATAATTGAGTTTCAAAATTTCTGTACTCTCAATTTGGCATCCTTCATAAAAGCTATAAAGTAGTTTACACTTTCGAATAAAAAAACGGTCTCGGCACAGTTGAAGCAGCCATAATTTAAAAAGTGTAAACCGATGTATGAAGGATGCCCTCAATTTCGGCGAAAGAAAGGTTAAGATATATGTTCAGACCTCTTGTTTATGCGAGCTCCAGATATGTGGTCTAAATTTATGGGACTCTTCGGAAGAGGAAGTAAGTATAGAGAGAAAGAGATTACAAACGAGGACATCATAGAGGAAGTGAGAAACACCAGGAAACTCTTGCGGAAACAAGGCATTTTCCACGAAGCTTTTAGGGACGAGGTTCTCTAGACAGATTGAAGAAAAAAACCTCAATGATGTCCAACCTGCCCTGGAATTCACTGATGCGCTTTTTTATCTAGGTGTCTCGTTGAGGGACACGGACAACCTATCTTTGAAACAAGATCAGGCCCTGAAAATAGTCTGGCAGAAGCTGGAATCTCTATTCTATCTTATCGAACTGGAGATAATTCATAGTGCCGGAGTGGAATTTGATTCCAGGTTATACGAAGCTGTTGAGAAGGTTTCCCAAGGGACCGGGGGGCGGTTGACAGTGATGAAGGTGATTCAACCCGGTTATATCTATAAGGGAAAGGTCCTAAAATCGGCCAAGGCCATAATAGGGAAGTGATCTCTGACAAGAAAGGGGTTTTTATATATTATGGGGGGTGTCATTTGCGGCATAGATTTGGGGACAACCAATTCCAGCATTGCCTATCTTGAGGATGGAAAATCGGTTGCCATCCCAATTGAAGAGGGCTCTGCTATTGTGCCTTCGGTTGTCAGTTTTGATGAAGAAACAGGGAGCACTATTATCGGGAGACAGGCCAGGAACCGTCTCGCTGCGTTTCCTGAATGGACCGTGCAATCCGTAAAACGAATGATGGGTAAAAATCTGACGGTTGATCTGGGGGATCAGAAGATGTCTCCTGAGGAGGTATCTTCTTCGATCCTTCGTTATCTTGCTCACAATGCGGGCAAGGTGATAGGCAGGGAGATCAGGAAGGTTGTAATAACGGTCCCGGCCTATTTTAACGATGGCCAGCGACGGGCTACTGTTCGAGCCGGGGAATTGGCCGGTCCCGAAGTCATCAGGATAGTGAACGAGCCCACGGTTGCCGCCCTGGTATATGATTATGTCTCCTTCGAAGAGGAACCAGTCAGCCCGTATGTAATGGTCTATGACCTTGGAGGCGGCACCTTTGATGTTTCCATCCTGGAGATAAAGGGAGAGATTAAAGAAGTCCTGGCCTCATGCGGGGACACGGCCCTCGGTGGGGATGATTTTGATGAAAGACTGAGCGGTTTCTTCATGCGCCACATCAAAGATACGACCGGTTTCGACTTTTCTAGTGATAGAGCTGTGAAAACAAGGTTAAAGGGAATTGCCGAAAAAACGAAGACATACCTCTCAGACAGGCCCTTTGTTCAAGTCAAAGAAGTGGCTGTTGCCACAGTTAACGGAGAACCGATTAACCTCGATCTGGAGGTCAGCAGAACTGAGTTTGAAGAAATGATATCGGACCTGGTGAGTGAAACCTCGAAAAAGGTGGAGGAGGCTCTGGCAGAGGCCAACATATCGGCGGAAGATATCGGGGAAATCATCCTTGTAGGCGGAACAACGAGGATGCCTTTGGTGCAGACGACATTGTCGGAGATGTTTGATCGACCGATCTGCCATTCTATTGATCCCGATCTCTGTGTAGCCCTAGGCGCTTCAGTTCAGGGCGGCCTGATAGCGGGTGAACCCCTGGACCATATACTTTTGGACGTAACGGCCCATTCCTTAGGGATTAAAACCATTGATGCGGTAGACCTTGATACAGGACATGCCGATTTTTTTCACCTATTGTCAGGCGAAATACCAAGATCCCTGTTCGCAAGGCCGATCTTTACTACACCATGGTCGATGGTCAGGAAGGGGTTGATGTGGAAGTCTATCAGGGGGAAAGCCCTTCATGCAAGGAAAATACCCTGATAGGAAATTTCCATTTCCCCCTGGAATCAGCCCCGGCCCATTCAATTGTAATTATCGGTTTCGCTTACGATAAGGAGGGCATAGTCCACGTCACCATAGATCAAAAAGGGTATGACAACCAAAAAGAAGTCACCCTTGATGTTAGAAAAAGAAAGGTTTTCAATAAGGAAGATATCGAGACTGGCCGGATCCCTGTCAATTATGTTGCGGAAAAGGCCATACGCCTGTCCGAAAATGATAAACTGGGGCTAGACCGGAGAGACGAGCTTTCCGGTCTAGCTGGTGAGTATGAACAGGCTTTGAGGATGGATGAGGAAGATGAAATCATAGATGAATTGGAAGAGAGGCTCCTTGAGAAGATAGAAGAGGCTGAAGAGAGGTTGGAAGAACTTGGGTAAAGCCAAGAAAAATAAAGTAAGGAAAAATAAAAAGAAGAAAAGAAGAAGGGCACTCGATAGATTATGGCAGACAGGACGTTATTGGGAGTAGTTTAAAGCGCTCGAAAATGAAAACCTTGTACCCGAGTATCGGACCGAGTGGCAGGAGGCCTGGAGGGTATTGGTTAAGAGGGCCTTTCGTCTTCCCGAAAGGCTCCGGGATTTATGGGAAAAGATGGAAGGGGTCAAAAAACTCCCTGACTTCCCTGACTTCCGGTTCCTCCTTTACCTAAGGGACTTTGTCGATGGAAAGGAAGTGACGGAAAATATTTCGACCCTCCAGGGGTTGGGCATCCCGGCAAAGGTGCTGCGAAAAAAGGCGCTTTCCTGGCAAGAAGCGGGAGTGCCTGAAAAGAAACTGAAAACGCTGCTCAACCTCTTTGTAAATCATCCGGAAAAAGCGGGTAAAAAGCAATACAATGACCTGACTTCATTGCTGCAAGGCTCTTCCATGTTCGAGCCGGCAAGTACGCTTGCAAGACACATCGGCAAAGCGCGCAAACTGAATTATAAAACTACTATCCGCAAAGGCCCCCGGGCCATCAACATGGGAGAACTGAGGCAATTGGATTCAAGGATAGGGAAAACCTCTGACCGGTTCTCTCCTCCTCTTAAACGGGTTCTCCTGTATCCGTTTGCATATCAAATCAGCGAATATTTTGGTTGGCTTTTGGAAAGGGGAGACATGGAAACGTTTGCAGAAGCGGTTTCCTCTCTCCCCTTTCTTTTTTCTATGACCGCTGGGGAAAAAGCTGAGGAAATCAGAAACCGCTTGCTCGATTTGGACCCTGCGCCCCTTTTGAAAGACGATCCTTCCCTTCTAAATGAGAAAATAGATGATGCTGATTTTGAAGAGAGGGTTGCCCTCCTGGGGAAAATGAAGTCTTTGGTCAGGGACGGCCGCCAAGATTTTATCGAACTTTTTCAGTTTCTCTATGGAGACATGTTATCTGAGATCGCCCGACGGAAAGAGAACCTTTCGCCGCGCGACAAAAGGGAACTGGCGCGGGTCATGGAAACTGTCCTCCTGCGAGATTTTGAATTTTTGACAGAGGATATGGCTGACATGGTTAAACTTCTGGTCAAAGCTGCAGATGCCGGTTGCATGGAAAGGAGGTTGTCGATCCTTTCGTTGATTGTAGCGGAAAGGGAAAGAAACAAGCGCCTGAGGAGGATGGCCGAAGACGTGCTCAACAGCATGCCTGCTCTGGACAAGGAGGACATCTTGTCGGCGCTCCATCAATTCGAATATCTCTTTCTTCCCCGCATTGGCGCCCTGAAACCTCTCATAGACTGCTACGAGGCCAGAATACCGTTCGTTTCGGAAGTTGTTGACAAGATCTTGAAAGATCTTAAATTTCATCTCTTGACTGCCTCCATGTCCGGAAGGGAGATAGGATTATTCCCTATGTTAACGGATATTCCTGCAAAGAAAAGCAAAAGAAAGGTTGGAATCCTTCGCCGAGAGTTACGGGCATTCAGTGGACATGAGTCATTCTCCCCTATATGGGAATACCTTGAGTGTTTTCCTGAAGACCGCTTTACTGAAGAAGGTTTCGAAGAACTCCTCACGAAACGTCATGAGAGGACGAACAGTTTAGACTTCCTGATTGATGAGCTGCACACAATCTCCGACAGATTAACGGATGACGGGGATATCTTTGGTCAATTCTTCTTGATGTCTACCATGACATCCATCTTTGAAGACCAGGAACGTATCTGTCTCCGCTTCCTCAAAAAGCATTTGACCGGCCTGAATACCACCACATTGGAAAAGATCGATAGTCTTGTCAGATATCTCTTTGAGGAGGATGACTTTACCGGTGTGCACTCCGACCTCTTAATGAGGTTGAACAACCTCCTTGAAAGACGTATCAGGGCCGGAGAAAAGGAAGCAGAACCACTGAAAGAGGAGATAATCGATTTCCTCATCAAGTCCCGCCCCAAGAAGCGAGGGAGACGTCGAAAATGACCAGGGAGAAATCTTTGGAAATGCTGGGATTATCTCAGTCCGCCGCCCGCGATGAGATAGAAGCCGCATACAGACGGCTTGTCAGACGTTACCCACCGGAGTTTCAGCCTGAAAAGTTCAGACAGATAGATGAGGCCTACCGTTTCCTCACTTCTTTGCCCTATTTGCTGGAGAGGTTACTCTCTCCCGGTCTGGAAAAGGAAACCATTGACAAGGACCTACTCACATTTCCTCTCTTCCCCCCATCCTCCTCTTCAGAAGAAGCCCTGGCAGACATAAAAAAGGAGTTCAGGATGGCCCACCTTTGGCCCTCGTCTGATGAGTGAATATCCCTTAAATCACTTCAGACAATCGGCATCTTTAATTTCCCGGTTTACACTTTTCAAGGATGCGGGTCCCAATAAGGGGCGAGGCCGAAATAACTTCCCCATTTGTACATCTCATCTTCAGGCCATCCCCCGATCGGGGTCGAGGACAGGCTTTGACAGATCTTCAAACACAAAATCCTCGAAATAGGTAGTTTCCATCCAGAAATGGCCCTTTTTCCCCTGAGCTGCGTTCTCCTCAGGTTTCCGCCTGCGACGTACGATCATGTACGCCTCGGCGCAAACCGTCGTGCGGCCTTGCTCAGAGAAAAATTTGCTCATTTCTGAATTGGAAACCAACTCGTGCCCTTTTCTCAAGA
>DAOWME010000138.1 GCA_030643245.1 Deltaproteobacteria bacterium | reverse complement strand
TTATGAACTACAGTCTTGCATAAGGCTGAATGTATAATGGGATGAAAAGTCTCGTATGTCTATTTTAAAAGTTGGCCAGGTCCTTACGTATAAGAAGCAAACGAAGCAAGCAGCCGGCGCTTAACGCAATCCTGCTCAACTACACAGGTCCATAATTTTTCAGTGATCAAGGGAGAGACATTATGCCGTATCCGCCGGAATTGAAGAGATTAATCAATGTCGTTGAAAAGTCGAGACCGAGAAGGGTAGAGGAAAAGAAGATGGGAAACGAGTTTCCTGCCCTATCTATCGAACAAAGGACTGACAGGCTGAAGTACCATCCGGACCACAGTGACGAGGGAAGGACCCCCATTAGAGTAGGAGCGAGCAAAGGGTATGCCATCGCTTCCGAAATTGTTGAGATGCTTGAGTCAAAAAGCAGGGTTGACCCGGACAAGGTTGATCTGTCTCAAGTGGATTACGAGACGGATGTTCTGATAATAGGAGGCGGAGGGGCCGGCACCGCAGCGGCGCTTCTCGCCAGAGAAGAAGGCGCGAAGATTATTATCGCCACGAAGCTTCGACATGGGGATGCCAATACCATGATGGCGGAGGGCGGTATCCAGGCGGCGACGAAAGGATGGAAGGATTCCCCGTATTATCATTATCTAGATACCCTGGGAGGGGGGCATTTCGTCAATGTTCCCGAACTGGTCGGGGCACTGGTAACAGAAGCGCCGCTGGTGGTCAAGTGGCTTGAGGACCTTGGGACGATGCTCACAAAATTTCCCGACGGTGTCCTTAACACCCTCCACGGCGGGGGCACATCGCGGAAACGGATGCATAGCGCAGGCGACATTACCGGGACCGAGATCATGCGGACGATCAGGGATGAGGCAAGGAATTATCCAAAAGATATAACCGTTCTGGAGTTCTCTCCGGCAGTGGAACTCATCCTCAATGAACACGGCCACTGTGCAGGCGCGATTCTCTATAACCTGGAGACTGAAGAATATCATATTGTAAAAGCAAAGGCCATTATCCTGGCAACGGGCGGATGCGGGAGAGTTCACATACAGAATTTTTTAACGACCAATCATTATGGGGCCACGGCAGACGGACTTGTACTCGGTTACAGGGCCGGTATGAAGATGTCATATATGCATACGATCCAGTATCATCCCACTGGGATCGTCTTTCCTGAGCAGGCAGAGGGTGTCCTCATCTCCGAGAAGTTCCGGGGCGCAGGGTCCAATGTGCTCAATATTGACGGGGAGCAGTTTGTCTACGAGAGAGAACCGAGAGATGTTGAATCCGCCTCTTTTATCAGGGAATGCACTAAGGTAGGCAAAGGGGTACCCTCACCGAATGGGAAGTACGGGGTATGGCTCGATTCCCCGATGATAGATCTCTTGATGGGAGAAGGCACCGTTGAAAAAGAGTTTCCCGGCAAGTTTATACTGTTCAAGAGGTATGAAATAGATATCAGCAAAGAGCCGATGCTTGTCTATCCGACCCTCCATTATCAAAATGGGGGACTTGAGTTCAAAGGGAATGGCGAAACCTGTGTGCCAGGGTTGTTCGCCGGTGGAGAGGTGACAGGGGGCGTTCACGGACAGAACCGCCTCATGGGGAATTCCCTCCTTGATGTCCTGGTCTTCGGTCGGATTGCCGGCAGGACTGCCGGCGCCTATGCCATGGAAAGTGCAAAAGAAGGAAATCTGACCCTCGATCATGTAAGGGCATACCATAAGGAACTGGAAGCGGCAGGCATCGTTACAGATAGGATTTCTCCCATGCTTCTTCCTGATTATAGTTCCGAAGAAGTCAGAAAGAGACGGCTTACTACCCATTATCACGGGACACTTCTTTAGGCTTGCAGGACAGATGAAATCAGCGAAACAAAAGAAAATGAGAGCCCAGATTCTTAAACTTGTGGGTACAATTAAGGACCTACCGTCTAATGAGACCCTGGGAGAAAAATTGGGTTTTGGGCTGATCACTCTTCTCGTGGTCGGTATGGTAGCCCTTATCCTTATACTCTCCAGGACAGTGGGCGGAGGAAGTATTACATATACTGCAAAAGGCTCTCCAGGCCCTGTAACCTTCAGCCATTTGAGCCATACCAAAGGCGAAAAGGCAAAATACGAGTGTGAAGACTGCCACGAGCACCCTTTCAAGGCGGATAGCCACACAGGATTCATCATCGAGTTACTCAAGAATTCGGACAGGGTGGTAAGGATAGGGAAAGATACGCATCATGTGATCGTTGACCCACTGGACACAGAGATTGCAGGGGGCAAGATAATAGAGATTAACAGGGCTGAGATGCTTTGTGCAAACGGCACGTGCCATGACGGCAAGGAATCTTTCAGTAGGATGGAATGTCTGAAGTGCCATACGAGGAGATAGTTGGAGAAGAAGGTTAAGAAATGGGGTATGGTGATAGACCAGCGCAAATGCGTGGGCTGCCATACCTGTACAGTAGCATGCAAGAGTGAGAACAACGTGCCACTGGGTTACTGGCGTTCCTGGGTAAAAGGTATCCAGAAGGGAAAATACCCGGATGTGAAGAACTTTTATCTGAGAAGACTGTGCAACCATTGTGATACGCCTCCCTGTGTAGAGGTCTGTCCTGTTGAGGCTACCGTACGCAGGCCCGATGGCGTGGTCACCATATATTACGGCAAGTGCATCGGATGCGGGATGTGTATCGCGGCTTGCCCTTACGATGCCAGGTTCTTCAACCCGGTGAGGCACACCGCAGACAAATGCACCTTCTGCACTCACAGGATCGATGCGGGGATGCTTCCTGCGTGCGTAACATCTTGCATAGGCAGGGCTATTACCTTTGGTGACCTCAATGATCCGAAAAGCGAGGTGTCCCGGCTGATTGCAGACAATGCAACCACAGTGCTGAAGCCGGATCTGAGGACCCATCCGAAGGTTTATTACATCGCTGCGGACAAAGACATAATGGGGCGGATAAGGATATCCGAAGAATATCCCGAGGCAATTGAGGAATACCACCAGTCCGTCCCAAGCAAACTTTCGGATTACTGGAAGAAATAATCTTGTGTAGTAAGTGAGAGGCAACCTTGGACCTAAGTGTACTCTATAACGTTCCCCACGAATGTCCATGGAAGGTTTACATACCACTCTACTTCTATTTTACCGGTTTGAGCGCCGGTTCTTTCATCCTTTCCTCCCTGTACACGGTATTTGGTATAAAAAAATACAAACCATTGGCATTCCCCGCAGCAGTGACATCCTTCGTACTCCTTCTAATCGCGCCTGCGTGCCTCATATTTGACCTCCATCAACCGTTGCGGTTCTGGCATACACTCGTACCTTCTTATTTTAATACAACCGCAGCCCTTTCTTACGGTACCTGGTTGCTTACCCTTTACCCAGTGGGCAATATGGTCTATATCTGGTTCATCTTTGTGAAGAATGAAAAGATGATGAGGGTAATGGGGACGATTACCGTGCCTCTGGCAGTATCTGTACATGCATATACGGGGTTTGCATTTGCCCTGGTCAGGGGCAGGGCTTGGTGGCATTCCGCGTTGATGCCCGGTTACTTTTTGACCTCTGCGATCCTCTCGGGTGTCGCACTACTCGTGGTTGTCGCATTCGTTATGAACAGATTTTCGAAGAAGAAACTCGATGAGGGTGTATTCTCCGACCTCTATAATATGATGATCGGCATCATAATCATGGATTTTTTCTGGGTCTTGTCCTTCGCGCTTACCCTGGGGCTTTCAAATGCTGACGGACTTGCCGCTATCATCACCGCCTTTCATGATCCCTTGTACCTGTGGGGAGAGCTCGTTTTAGGGATGCTGATCCCCCTATTTCTCCTGATCTTTCCCATAACCCGGCGAAACAAGGTCTGGGTTGCACTGAGCGCTATCCTCGTTATTGGCGGCGTATTCCTTATGAGATACTCCCTCGTGTTTATAGGGTTTGAGATACCGTTGAGTTAGACCCGTTAAGATGCCTTTGGAGGACCTTACAGATGAACCTGACGAGACGTGAATTTATGAGAGCGGCGGCGATTTTGGGTGGGACCGCATGTTTCAGCGGATGTCATCTGTTCGAAACAGAGGGAGAGGTTCCGCCGTATATAATGGGGGCCGCAGCTTCAGATCCTTTAGAGACCACTACAGGGATAGAAAGTGTATACAGTATCTGCCGGATGTGTGAGGGTAACTGCGGGATCAGGGCAAGGATCAGAGAGGGTGCGGTGGTTAAGCTCGACGGGAACCCCTATCACCCGAATTCCATGGAGCCGCACATCCCATACAATACCAGTACAGACGATGCGATTAGCTACAAGGGGTCTTTATGTGTTAAAGGCCAGGCAGGCATCCAGACCCTATACGATCCCTACCGGATCAAAGGGCCCCTAAAGAGGGTAGGTCCGCGGGGTTCGGGCAAGTGGAAGACGATTACGTGGGACCATGCCATTAAGGAGATTATGGAGGGGGGAGACCTCTTCGGAGCGGGCAAGGTGGAAGGTCTCCGGGAGATCAGGGATCTGAGAAGCCCTATAGAGAATACCGCTCGAGAGCTAGGGGCCAAGGCCAATCAGTTTGTATTCCTCAGCGAAAGCTTGGACATCGGAAGCAGGATATTCATATCGCGGTTCATGAACGCCTATGGTTCAATAAACGGGGAAACCGACGACACGAGCATAAGGCAATCGAGTTACAGGACAGGTTTCAGACTCAGTCTCGATAACAGGCATGATAACTTGCGACCCGACCTCCTCAACGCGCGGTTCCTCATCTTTTTCGGGTCATCACCTCTGGAATCGAGCATTCCCGTTCAGACCGTCGTAAGGAAGATAATGAAGGCAAAGGTGGGAGCTGAGGGGGGATCCGAATCACTCCAGCAAGAGGGCTACAGTAAAGCGTTCAAAGACAAGTATGGGACTCTCAAGTGGGTCGTTGTGGACCCAAGGTTGTCGAGTTCCGCTTCAATGGCTGACCAGTGGATCCCCATAAAGCCATGTACTGATGCTGCACTGGCGCTCGGCATGATGAGATGGATCATAGACAACAGGACGTATAATTCGAGGTTTCTACAAAACACTACAAAGGCAGCGGCTGCCGGAGATAGAGAGAAAAGCTGGACGAATGCCTCGTATCTCGTCCGAACGGATAACATGGAGTTCCTGAGAGCCAAGGATGCAGGGTTAGAGGGCTATGGTGACAAGTTCGTAGTCTGGTACAAAGGAGGTCCTGAGATCTTTGACAGAGTAAATCGCGGTCAACTGGAGGTCAAGGTTTGGGTCAACAATATCCCGTGTAAGTCTGTTTTTGAGCTCTTAAAAGAAAGGGTATATGAAAAGGACATAAAAGGGTATTCGGAGATATGCGGCGTTGAACCCCTGGTAATTGAAAAACTGGCCAGGGAATTTACATCATACGGCAAAAAGGCGGTAGCAGACTTTTACGGCGGCGCCGTCCAGCACAGCAACGGCACTTATACTGCCAGAACAATTATAGCATTGAATTTCCTTATCGGAAATATAGACACAAAAGGCGGCCTCATCCTCGGGGCGGACCACTGGAACCCCCTCGCTGTGAAGAGAGGCCTGTGTGATCTCCAAACCGTAAAACACGGGCCCAGGTTGTCCGGCATACGGATCGACAGGGCCGGGCACAGATATCAAGACACAACGGAATTCAGACACAAAGGGTACCCTTCAAAGAGACAGTGGTTTCCCTTTGCCTCATCAAGGGGAAACTTCCAGGAGGTCATTCCTAGCATAGCGGACGGATACCCATACCCCATTAAAGCCTTGCTCCTTTACCGGGCCAACCCTTCCTACTCGGCTCCATCCATGAGAGACACAGTCGGTCGCGTACTTCAGGACACAAGAAAAGTCCCGCTTCTCATAGCCATAGACACCTCGGTTACGGAAACCAATTGGTTTGCGGACTATATCCTGCCTGACACAACCTATCTCGAGAGGTGGGATCTGTGCAGTGTGCCACCGGCCGTTACCAGCAAGACGATCGGCATAAGAAGGCCTGTTGTCGGAAATATCGACCCCAAGACAGGTGCATATAAGCCTCTGGTCCCCACCAACATGTTGATGGAGGATATACTCATCCGACTGGCAAAAGAGCTGCGCCTGCCCGGCTTCGGAGATAATGCCTTTGGTATGGGTCAACCGTTGAATAACGCATGGGACTTCTATAGAAGGGCCATTGCCAATATTGTAAGAAACGATAACGATTCAAGAGTGCCGGGGCTTACGGAAAAAGAGCGTATCGCCTACGCCCTGTCGAGAGGGGGGAGGTTTGAATCCTACGATAAATCGTACAAAGGGGATCGTCCCTATCGTTTGTATGGGGGCCTCTGCCGGATTTATAATGAAAACCTGGCCAAAACAAAGGATTCCATCACAGGCCGGCCTTTTGACGGGCTCCCAAAATATGAGCCTATCCTCGACACAGAGGGCAAAGAATTAGATGATGGCTCATATCCTCTACAGCTAGTAACTTACAGGTTTGCCTTCGATTCAAGGATGAGGACATCTGTGGACAGGTGGCTCCTGGAGATTCTCCCGGAAAATTATGTCATAATCAACCCAACGGATGCAAATGCGCTCGGCATAAAGAACCACGACAATATAAAAATAGAGTCACCCAGTTCAAAGGGGATCATTGGAAAGGCTGCGGTCAGGGAAGGCATCCGGCCCGGCGTGGTAGGCATCCCCAATGGGTTTGGACGATGGGGTGTCGGAGCCGTTCCCGTGGAGATCGACGGAAAAGACGTGGGGAACGACCCTGCCAGAGGCGCCGGGATCCCCCTAACCCCCCTGTTGAGACTCGACCCTTTCTTAAAGGACGTGTGCCTCCAAGACAAGATCGGGGCAAATGCCTCTTTCAATGATACGAGGGTAAGGCTGGTAAAGGTATAGCCGGGCTAACGCACTGAGTACTCCTCTCCCATAATTCATTACCTCCTTCATAAAATGACCCACTGTGCTATGGCTTTAGCAATCTCCACCGGATTTATGACGGATAAGGGGGACGCTGGCAAGAAGAAATACCGGCATTCTTCATTTCTCAGTTTACACTTTCCATTTATAACTTAGGGACGGGGACGAAATAACTTCCTCAAGTTGGCGCTCAGATTTAGGTCAGATTTGTTCGATCTGAAAACACAAAACCACAGGAATAGTTTTGCCTATTTCAAGGATTTTGTGTTTGAAGATCGGGCAAAGATGGCCTGAAGATGAGATGTACAAATGGGGAAGTTATTTCGGCCACGTCCCTTAACAACCTGTCCAGCACGTCAACCCTTGTTTCGCCTTTCTCCTCGGGTCGCACGTTGAACTTGTTCAGGCGCAAAAACCGGTAGCCGTAGCTTTCAAGCTCGATCTGACGGCTGATGTCATAATCAAGATACTCCTGGGAAAAATTATGTCCGGTTACTATATCAGGATTTTTTGTGTGGTATTCAACCCCGTTGTATTCCAGGATCAGGCTTTGCTCTTTGCCGCCTTGGACAGCTTATTATAATTTCCTGCCTCGGAAAATCTCCCCATTTTATCTAGAAATTGCCTCATGGAGCGAAGCTTCTTGATCCGTCGCCATTCAATACAGCCAGGATGTCTGTTTTTTCTTCATCTGTTAACACCTTGTCCGGTTCGTCATTATAGCTAACAATGTCCTTTGTGACAAGCTCATGTATCTTTGATTTATTGTGTCTAACATTAAACTTCGTCCCCGTTCCTTAGAATACTTTCCAAGAAGATACTCTGGATATCAAGTTTCCATCCAGAAATGGAAACTTGCGAGTGTCCCCTTTCTCAAGGGTGCATTAATGGATGGGCACTCTTTGGTGGATCAATATACTACTCAATGAGGAGGGACTATCAAATGGGAGAATACAGAGTTGAAGTCAAAGTCGGGGCACTTGAGTGCAATGAGGCAGAAGAGATTAACCCAACAAAGCTGGAGATCGGCAGTTTTGGCATGGAATCAGTGAAACTGTTGTGGTTGGCATTGGCAGATATGAAAACGCGGTTTTGCGCACAGCTTATTCGGCAATGCGAGAGGCTCTATCAGAGCATTTAT
>DAOWME010000042.1 GCA_030643245.1 Deltaproteobacteria bacterium | reverse complement strand
TCATCTTCAGGCCATCTTTGCCCGATCTTCAAACACAAAATCCTCAAAATAGTTCGACTATTCCTGCGGTTTTGCGTTTTCAGATCGAACAAATCTAACCTAAATCTGAGCGCCAACTTGAGGAAGTTATTTCGTCCCCGTCCCTAATGCACAATGATCCAAATAAAAAGGGGACAAGGGTTAAAAACCCGTCCCCTCTTACGGGATAAGCCTTAAGACCTATCTATGACCTTGATCCTGCCTGTATCCTAGCCAGTGCCCTGCTTAGAGCCGCCTGGGCCCGAGTGTAATCTACCTCTTCACTGTCTGCCTTGCCGAGCCGCTCCTCTGCCCTGGCCTTGGCTGCTTGAGCCCTTTCAAGGTCTATTTCACCAGCCATTTCCGCAGTTTCAACCAGAATACTCACTTTGTTGGCCATAACTTCCGCAAAACCCCAGTTTACGGCGATATACTTCCAGTCTCCCCCTTTTTCATACTTAATCTCCCCAACTTTAAGGGTCGTCATAAATGGGGTATGGCCGGGAAGTACGCCAAATTCTCCTTCTTCTCCCGGGGCGGTTATCTCTCCAGTCTCCTCGCTTACGACAGACCTCTCCGGGGTCACAATATCTAAAAGAATTTTTCCTTCCACAGATACCTCTCTCTCAATCTCTTATGCAGCCATCAACTTCTCTGCCTTTTCCTGGGCCTCTTCTATGGTCCCTACCATGTAGAATGCCTGTTCGGGCAAGTCATCGTGTTTCCCTTCTGTCAGCTCTTTAAAGCCCTTTATGCTATCCTCCAACTTAACATAGACACCCGGTGTCCCGGTAAACTCCTGGGCTACAAAGAACGGTTGGGATAGAAATCTTTGAATCTTCCTGGCCCTGGTCACCACAAGCTTATCTTCTTCTGAAAGCTCCTCCATCCCCAGAATAGCAATAATATCCTGAAGGTTCTTATACCTCTGAAGTATGGCCTGAACCGCCCTTGCCACATTATAATGTTCCTCACCAAGGACTTGAGGATCAAGTATCCTCGAAGTTGAATCGAGAGGGTCGACAGCAGGGTAAATCCCCAGCTCTGCAATCTGCCGTGATAAGACAGTAGTAGCATCGAGATGGGCGAAGGTAGTTGCCGGAGCCGGATCTGTAAGGTCATCTGCCGGAACATATACGGCTTGAACAGATGTGATTGATCCATCTTTTGTGGACGTTATCCTCTCTTCCAACTCCCCAAGGTCAGTAGCCAATGTAGGCTGATACCCGACCGCAGACGGCATGCGACCAAGCAAAGCAGACACCTCGGATCCTGCCTGAGTAAACCTAAAGATATTATCTATAAATAAGAGGACATCCAAACCCTCCTCATCTCTAAAGTACTCTGCCGCAGTCAGCGCAGAAAGGCCAACCCTTGCTCTCGCTCCAGGGGTCTCCGTCATCTGGCCGTAAACAAGAGTAGTCTTATCTATAACCTTCGATTCCTTCATCTCCAGCCAAAGGTCATTGCCTTCACGGGTACGTTCTCCAACACCCCCAAATACTGAAAAACCACCATGCTGCTTGGCTATGTTATTGATCAACTCCATGATTATGACGGTCTTTCCAACCCCTGCGCCACCGAACAATCCTACCTTTCCTCCTCGGGGATATGGTTCTAAAAGGTCGAGAACCTTTATGCCTGTCTCGAACGGAACGACCGCCGTGTCCTGATCAATCAGAGAAGGCGCTGGTCGGTGTATAGGATATCTCTTCTTCGTCTTTATGGGACCCATTTGATCCACGGGCTGCCCTATTACATTTATCACCCGGCCCAGAGTCTCTTGTCCCACAGGCATCGTAATCTGCTCACCTTTATAGATACCCTCCGTGCCCCTAATCAGTCCATCGGTTGTTCCCATAGAGATACATCTTACGGTATTGTCACCCACGTGTTGGGCCACTTCCACAATAAGGTTACCAGGCTCATCGCTTATGCTCGGATTGCTCAACTCGATAGCGCCGTATATGGGAGGAAGACTCTCCTCACTAAACCTTATATCAAGTACAGGGCCGATGATCTGAACGACCTTACCTTTAACTTCCATCTTTCTCTTTTCCTCCTTATATAGTACTTACTTCAGTGCCTCAGAACCGCCGACAATATCCAACATATCTTTTGTAATAGTAGCTTGCCTCGCCTTATTAAAGGATAACGTCAAGTTGTCAATCAACTCACCTGCGTTCTTTGTAGCCGACTCCATTGCCATCATCCTCGCCGCCTGTTCGCTGGCCACGGACTCCAATAACGCCTTAAATATTTGAACCTCAACGTATCTTGGGAGGATCTCCTGCAGTATCCTTTCCTCATTAGGTTCATAGATATATTCAACAACCGACTCTTCAGTATCTACCTCCATAGGCCTAATTGGTAAAAGGGTCTCAACCGTCAACTCCTGCCTCATCATAGAAACAAACTTTGTGTACACCACACAGACCTCATCCACCTCTTTTTCAGTGTACGAGTTCACAATCTCCTTTCCAATTTCTACTGCAAAACTATATTTTAAATCATTGAGGACGTCTATATACTCTTTGTGTTTTTTATCTTTTTTCTTCTTAAAGTAATCTCTCGCTTTTACACCGACCAAGACCAGAGACGTCTCTGCTGACCTATCTATATTCTCCCCTATGATCCCTTGAGCCCTGGATAAAACATTGTTATTAAAGGCGCCACAAAGCCCCCGCTCCGCAGTAACAACTACCAACCTTACTCCCTTAACATCTCTTCTCTCAAGAAGTGGGTGGGCTTCCTCTCGCGTCCTCAATGCGAGACTGCTCAAAACTTCCATCATCCTTTCCGCATAGGGTCTGGCCTTCAATGCATTCTCCTGGGCCCTCCTCAGTTTGGCGGCAGCAACCATCTGCATGGCACGCGTTATGGTCTGTGTGCTCTTGACGCTTCCTATCCTTCTCTTTATGTCCCTTAATGTCGCCATATCAGCTCAACCTCTCAAGGCTTAAATAGTGCCCGAACGAAAACTGTCTTTTTAGCCAATCTCTGCGTCAGATAAAAATTTTAATCCTCAAAATATTCAATATATTCCTGCGGTTAAAATATTGATCTTCCTTGACCTTGACGAAAAATCCTAGTTTTTGTTCAGACACTAAATATTCCCTTAAATTCATTCAGGGCTTTCTCCAAGTTAGTACCGATAGAACTATCGATTTCCTCCTTCTCCCTAATCTGATCTAAAATATCACTTTTCTTCTCATCAAAAAACTTAAAAAGCCCCTCTTCGTATCTTCCAAGAACATCCTCACTATATTCATCAAGAAAACCATTTGTGCCCGCATAGATTATCAATATCTGTTTTTCAACAGGAATCGGTTTATATTGTCCCTGCTTCAATATTTCAGTAAGTCTGCTTCCCCTGGCTAATTGGGCTTGCGTGGCCTTATCCAGATCACTTCCAAACTGAGCGAATGCAGCCAATTCGCGGTATTGAGCCAAATCCAACCGTAAACTTCCCGCAACCTGTTTCATGGCTTTATTCTGGGCATTCCCACCAACCCTTGACACCGAAAGCCCTACATTAATGGCGGGTCTTATGCCTGCATAGAAAAGGTCCGGTTCAAGGTATATCTGACCATCCGTAATCGATATTACATTTGTAGGAATATATGCTGAAACGTCACCAGCTTGTGTTTCAATAATCGGCAACGCTGTGAGCGAACCAGCGCCGAGTTCTTCATTTACCTTTGCGGCTCTCTCAAGTAATCTGGAGTGCAGGTAAAAGATATCGCCCGGGTATGCCTCCCTACCCGGAGGACGCCGTAAAAGAAGTGACAACTGTCTGTACGCAACCGCATGTTTTGAGAGATCATCATATACAACTACCGCGTGTTTACCATTATCCCTGAAATACTCTCCCATGGAGCATCCGGCATACGGGGCGATAAACTGTAGCGGGGCAGGATCAGAGGCCGCCGCACAAACCACGGTTGTAAACTCCATTGCTCCAAACTTTTCGAGTGTATCTATAACCCTTGCTACAGTGGATTTCTTTTGCCCTATAGCTACATAGATACAGAAAACATCAAGGCCCTTCTGGTTTATGATGGTATCGATCCCTATGGCCGTCTTACCTGTCTGCCTGTCACCTATAATCAACTCCCTCTGTCCCCTGCCGATGGGGATCATGGAGTCTATCGCTTTGATACCTGTCTGAAGCGGCTCCTTAACAGGCATTCGGGCAACAACCCCGGGTGCGACCTGTTCTATGGGTACAAACTCCTTCGTCTCTATAGGTCCCTTTCCATCCAAGGGCTCACCTATAGCGCTAACCACCCTTCCAACAAGCTCTTCGCCAACAGGCACCTCTGTTATCCTGTTTGTTCTCCTTACGGTGTCTCCCTCTTTAATATGTACGTCTTCCCCGAGTATCGCGATACCTACGTTATCCTCTTCGAGGTTCAGAACCGTCCCATAAATCTCACCTGGAAACTCTATAAGTTCACCAGCCATTGCATTTTCCAGACCATATACCCTGGCGATCCCATCTCCTACAGAGAGTATCGTGCCGGTCTCACTTACATCTATCTCTCTGTCGTACTCCTTGATCTGTTTTTTTATTATCTCGCTTATCTCTTCCGCCCTTATCTGCATTTAACCTTCTTCCCCCCTTACTATTGATCTTTTCACCTTTTCAAGCTGTGTCCTGATACTACCATCGAAGATAACATTTCCCAACTTTGTTACTATCCCACCTATGATGGCCGGATCCTCCGCCACCTCGAGAATCACCGCTTTACCGGTAACTTTTTCAAAAGTTTCCTTAAGCTTAACAAGCGATTCGTCAGGCATGCTCTTTGCCACAATAACCTGAGCCCTAACCCTGCCTACAATCTCGTCAAGTAATTCCTCATACCTCTTCAATATATGAGGAAGAAATTCTATCCTGTTCTTATCTATCAATAGACTCAGGAAATGTTCTACATCCTCCGAAACACCAAGGCGATCCATGACTTCCTTCAGTATCTCTTTTCTTTTCTTTCTTGGATATACAGAGCCATAAATGATATTTCTCAATTCCGGGTTCTCGTTTAAGGTCTCGTTTATTTTTGTGAGTTCGGACTCGAACGTGTCACAACTATCTTCCTCTACCCCGATACTGATTAAAGCTTCCGCATATCTTCTCGTAATACTGCTACCTATCAATTTAACTGTACCACCTTTTCTATATATTCCTCAACAATCTGTTGCTGGTCCTTGTTCGTTAGCCTCTTCTTTATGAGATTCTCCGCCATTTCTACAATCAGTTCTGCATACTCCTCCCTAATCATCGCCCTGGCCTTTATCACCTCCTGTTCAATGGCCCGGGTGGCCTGTTCCCTTATCTTTTCGGCATCTTTCCTGGCATTCTCTATTATTCTCTCTTTTTCAGCAAATCCTTCATCCTTAAATAACTCCGTCATCTTTTCTATCTCTTTATCTATATTTTCCAGTTTTACCCTTAACTCCTCATACCTCCTTTCGGCCTCTTTCTTTGTCCTATTAGCTTCTTCTATCTCTTTCCGTATAGATAAACTTCTGTTATCGAAAAAAGTCCTAATAAGACCGGCAAGAAGTTTATATAAAATCACTACTAAAATTATGAAGTTCATCGCCTTCCAAACGAGACTCCAAACCTCCTTATCCATTACTTGATTCTCCTTCCCAAAACTTTTTCTGCAATACTCCGAGAAATATCTTCAGCCTGTTTCTCTATCTCCATCTTTACTTTTTTTACGTCTTCGTATATTCCTCCCTTATTCTCTTCTATAATATCTTTTGTCTCTTTTATCACAGCGCTTACCATGCTCTTCTCTTCATCTAAGCCCTCTTTCTTCAGTGCGTTCTTTATCTCAATCGACTTAGCCCTTGCCTCTTTAAGTCTTTTTTCATATTCTTCTGTTCTTCTTTCTACCTCTTCTTCCATTTCTTGAGCCGTTTTCTTCAACCCTTCAGTCTTCTCCACTCTCTCATCCAATACATTTAGAATAGGTCTAAAAAAAAACCTCGTAAGCACCCACATGAATGTAAGAAACGCTGCAAGTTGAAGAACAAACGTAAAATTTAATTCTAACAATTACAAAACCTCCTTTCTCTTAATCCTCCCGTTTTTTTGCTGCAACTTCTCTACTACTGCCATCTTTTCTCCACTATCCTTATTTGATCCCACCTGACAGTTTCCTTCAAATATGACTCCTTCATTAACAACTAGTACAGGAGTACTTATATTACCATAAAGTTTTCCAGGAGAATATAGTTCCATCCTGCTCTTGGCATCTATATTCCCACTTACGCTTCCACTTATGACTATGGTATCAACCTTTATTTCTGCATTTATCACCGCAGTCTCCCCGATGATAAGATTCCCGCTACTAAAAATCTCCCCTGAAAATTTTCCATCCATCCTAACCGCACCGTTAAAGACCAGCTTCCCCGCAAACTCAGTATCCTGTCCCAAGAAAGCATTTATCTCTTTTTCCGAACTAATCTTCCGGGTCTCTCTTTTCTTCATCTCTTAATATGCCCCTTTCTCTTAAAAACACTCTTCTTGGTTCTTAAGTCCTGATAGGCATAATTACACACTTATGATTTTTTCCATCCGACCGTTTCAGTACAGCACCGCTTTCGGAATCCTTAAGTTCAATTAACACATCCTCCCCGCCTAAGATACCTAGCGCCTCAATAAAGTAAGCGGCATTGAATGTTACAGTCAAATCATCACCATGATAATCCAATTCTATCTCATCGTAGGCCTCACCATAGTCCGAACTACTGGCTCTCATTTCCATCTTACCAATACTGTGGTTTTTGGCAGAACCTCCGGATATAGAGAATCTAACTACTTTCGATCCCTCTCCGGAAAGCAAAGATACCCTCTTTAACGAACTTAGGAATTTTTTTCTGTTAACACGAAGACTCTTGTCGGTATCTTTTGGTATGAAGACAGTGTAATCAGGATATTCACTATCCACCAATCTCATTACCATCGACAGGTTACCCGTCTTAAAAATACCGTTATTCCCTCTAAATCCAAATAAAATCCTTTCTTCCTCTTTTTCCTCTTCCAATATCCTCTTTAGCTCATTGAGTCCTTTCTTCGGAAATACAACTCCTTTCTCGAGTTTAAGATTCTCACTCTCCTCATTCTCCTCTTCCACTATTGAAAGCCTGTGCCCATCAGTACAGACCATTCTGATCGTCTTGCCATCTTTTTCAAAAAAAACCCCATTAATATTGCGCATCTTATCATCAATAGAAGCTGCAAAGACTGTTTCTCTTATCATCTCTCTTATCTTCTTTGAGCCTATGGGATACAGATCAACATCTTCGTATAAAGGTAAAGCAGGATATTTTTCAGGGTCCATGTTATTAATATTAAAAACCGCATTTCCGCATGACATCACTATGGAACTACCACCTTCGGAAGATTCGTTTAACCAGAAAGATACCTTTTCTCCTGACAATTCCCTGACAATTTCCAGTACCTTCTTACCTGGTAATGTGATCTTTCCTTCTTCGAGTACTTCAACCATGCAACTACCATGTATCCCAACCTGCAGATCAGTGGCGGTATAATCCATTCTCCCCGCGTTTACTTCTATCAAAATAGTCTCCAAGACCGGTTTGAGAATTTTTTTCTCAATAATACCTTGAGTCTTTAATAGAGTTTTTAACAAATCCGTTCTATTAATTATAAATTTCATTATTTATACTTATTTATACTACTATTTTTATGTATAATAATAGTAGTATCTGTTAATTTGTTGATACCTTAAATAAATTAGGAACTTTAAATACTAATTTCCTGTTCATAAAAAGTAAAAAAAAATTTAATCTATTCCGAGATTTTTTTTTACGGATTTAACGGCATCTTTAACAGAATTATCTGAATCAATAAGTTTTTCAATTTTATTTACTGCATAGATAACTGTTGAGTGATCTTTTCCTCCGAAAGTTGCTCCGATTTCAGGAAAAGAGAATTTGGTCAGTTTTCTTGATAAGTACATAGCTATCTGCCGTGGTAGTATAATTTCCTTCAGCTTTCTAGCGGAATTCAACTCACTGACTTTAACTTTAAATAGATCGGCAACAGCTTTCTGTATGTTTTCGATGGTGATATCTTTGCATTTACTTACAAAAATATCTTTTAAGACTTTTTGCGCAATCTCAAGATTAAGTTCAGTTTCAGCAAGAGAAGCAAAAGCTGTTACCCTTATGAGTAACCCTTCCAACTCTCTGACATTAGATTTCATATGTGAGGCAAGATAGAGTGCAACATCATCAGGAAGCAGTATATTATTGGAACTGGCTTTACTTTTAAGTATAGCTATTTTTGTTTCTGTCTCCGGTGGTTGTATGTCCGCGATTAAACCACACTGGAATCTTGACCTTAGTCTCTCTTCCAGGGATGGTATCTCCTCCGGAAATTTATCACTGGTTAAAACTATCTGTTTTTGATATTGGTATAACGAATTGAAGGTATGAAAGAATTCTTCTTGGGTTCTTTCTTTACCCGCGATAAACTGAATATCGTCTATGAGCAAAATGTCAACTCTTCTAAATCTTTCCCTGAAACGAGGCATTTTATCATAACGAATAGAATTAATCAACTCATTCATAAAATTTTCTGAGCTAATGTAGCATATTTTTGTGCACATATTTTTGATATGGTTACCTATGGCATTAAGTAGATGTGTTTTTCCAAGACCAACTCCTCCATATATAAACAGCGGATTGTAACTTATAGCAGGGTTGTTAGCAACGGCAAGGGATGCCGCGTGTGCAAACTGGTTGCTGTTTCCAACAACGAACTTTTCAAACGAATAGTTTGGGTTTAAGGGATCTCCTACTGACGAATTTGTTACTGGAGGTGATTCTTGTGGGCCAGGCACAGCATCAGTTGCAGTGTATGGTTCGCCATTCTGTCCCAAACAGATAAATTTCAATGTGTATTCTCTTTTTTTTAGATCAAATAATGCTTCTTGTATTAATGTTTTGTAGTGTACAGAAAACCAATCCATAAAGAATGAGTTCGGTACCTCGATCTCGAGAGTATCTCCCGTAAAGGAGACTAGTTTAACAGGTTTAAACCAGGTATCGAAGGTCTGGTCGTCCGTTTTTTTCTTTATTATATCTAATATGTTTTGCCAGATATCCATTTATAGATCCTTGTTTTATCCACAGACTTATCAACAACTGTGGATAAATAGAAAACAACAACGTCAGTATAATAGAACAAAAGATATTCATTTAGCAAGTTTTAATTTAGTACAAGAATGAAAACGACCATTTGTTTTTCCTTGACGTCCATGGAGATTTATCGTATCTTCATTGTTAAGGGACGGGGACGAAATAACTTCCCCATTTGTGCATCTCATCTTCAGGAAATCTTTGACCGATCTTCAAACACAAATTCCTCAAAATAGTTCGACTATTCCTGTGGTTTTGTATTTTCAGATCGAACAAATCTGACCTTAATTTGAGCGCCAATTTGAGGAAGTTATTTCGGCCTCGCCCCTAAGGGCTTGTGACGTTATGTCAACGTACACTTCGACGGAGTTCCTTGAAGAGTACGGTATCTGGAGCATGTCCTTACTATCTATTCAGACTTCCACGAGGAAAAGGGTAAGTTACGTATCAGTGACCCGTTTTGTTGTTCACTTTCCCATTGACGTCTAGTGCCAGCTACAGCTCAGCTTCTCGAACGAGAAACCTGCTGCTCTTCTCATTTCTATCGATATCACGTTTTCAATCTCTACGAAATAGTTGGATTCCAAGCCCTAATACTTACAAAGATGCCACCGGGTGAATCCTGCTGGCGCGTGGAAAATAATGTGTCTGAAGGCAAGGGTGTCGCAGTTTCAATAATAAAAAAAGGAGGAGAGGATATGGCAACGGAAGGAAAGGAAAAAGGCAAGGATCTAAAAGAACTCGAAGAGAAACAGCAATGGTGGTGGGTGGCAGAGAAGGCTCGATCGGAACGTCTGGACTATTTGCGAAAAGCCGTATGGAAGAAAGGATGCAGCGGAGGAGTCTATGCCCCGGGCATAAAGATCGACCTGATCTTTCCCCGGCTCTTTACCGAGGCATGGAAGGAGAACGAGGGTGAGCCGATCATGCTCCGGAAGGCCCGAGCCCAGGCCTATGTGTTCGACAATACCCCTGTCTTCATTACTGATCGTGCACAGATAATGGGTTATTGCGGAAGCGCCCCCCACGAGCTCATCTGGCCCTGGCAGTCTGTCGGCATGGTAAACGAGGAAATATACAACGAGCAAGGGACTACTCCGGAACCGGAAGAAGAGTCTTTGAAGATCATGGCTGAGCTCAATGATTACTGGGCCGGCAAGACAGCTTTAGAGAACCTGGCTAAAATGATGGATCCGGAAGATGCGGTCAAATATATGAGTGGCGCCATAGTAGCGGGGGCTCCCTCATCTGCCTTTGGCTATGCGACAAAGGATTTTCATTTTATATTCAAGGGCTTTGAAGCAATACTCGACGAGATTGATCGGCGCATGGAGGAAACGGAAGAGAAACTACAGGGCAATCCATCGCCCGATCTTCTGCCATTGTATGAAAAATTGCCCAAATGGGAGGCCATGCAGGTGGTATTGGAGGCCGGTATTCGGTATGCTGAGCGCTATGCGAGGCTGGCCCGTACTATAGCCGAAAATTTTGAGACTGATCCGGATCGAAAAGAGGAATTATTGCGTATTGCAGAGGTCTGCGAACGCGTTCCGGCACAGCCGCCTAGAAACTTGCAGGAGTCGCTACAGTTCGATCATTTTATCCAGGTAATGGCGAGATACGAGACATATGAGTTTGCGATGCCTCACCGTCCCGACCACTACCACTGGCCGTATTATGACAAGGATGTGAACATAGAGAAGAGACTCACAAAGGAGGAGGCGCTTGACCTTGTGGGTGAACATATGATCCGTACCTATGATATCGGTATCTTTCAACCACGATATGCCCGGGAAGCGGGGCAGGGGGTCACTGCTACGTGGGTGTGGACCATGGGCGGGGTAAATCCGGACGGCTCGGACGCCTGTAATGACCTGACGATTGCCTACATGCAGGCTGCGCGGCTGGTGAGGGTTTGCAACCCTACGTTTAGCTTCAGGTACCATCCCCAGGTTAAAGATGAGGTTATGCGGGAGTGCTTTGAGTGCATCCGCCACGGGCTAGGCTATCCCAACATCCGCAATGATTCGGTCTTGATCCCCAACGCGATGTACTGGCACGGGCATCCCCTCGAGGAAGCGAGACAGTGGGTGAATCAGGCGTGCATGTCGCCCTGCCCCCCCACGAAATACGGTTGCCAGCCCAACAGGATGGCAGTGGGGGCCAATTGCGCCAAGATGATAGAATACACACTCCACAACGGGTACGATTATGTGGTGAACATGCAGATGGGACCAAAGACCGGTGATCCGTGCGAGTTCAAAGACTTCGAGGAGTTTTTCCATGCCTGGGTCAGCCAGATGGAGTGGCTCAACAACTGTTTAGTACGTTTTCATAATTTTGGGAGAGCTAAAGACCCTGAACTGTTCTCAAGGCCTATACTGTCGGCCATTTATGAGCGTGCAGTGGAGACGGGGACGGACGCTGTCGACCCGAGTAACGGCGAGCGCGGCAATGCCTGGATAACCGCCTTGAACTGGTGTGAAAACGTAGATAGTCTGGCGGCAGTTAAGAAGCTTGTCTATGATGAAAAGAAATACACAATGGAACAGCTTGTGGAAGCCCTCCGAGCAAACTGGGAAGGCTATGAAGAGATGAGGATTGACTTTGTGAAGAATGCACCCAAGTGGGGCAATGACGACGATTACGTGGATGATATCATGGTTCGTTGCCTGCGGGAAATTGCAAGGCATAGTAAGGAAATGAAATGCGCGGTCGGGAACAACGTACCATTTCTCCCTGAAAACGCAGCCGCCAACATCTATTGGGCCAACGTAGTTGGGGCTTTGCCTAGCGGCCGCAGGCTTGGGGATGCTCTGTACGACGGCGGGATCTCTCCCGGTCCTGGTCTCGACAAGAAGGGTCCCACTGCGGTTCTCAAGTCATGCGCGAAGATTGATCACATCAGTGATGGAAGGGCCTTTTTGTTGAACCAGCGGCTTTCACCGACACAGCTGGCCGGTGAGAAGGGTTATCAATTGTGGAAGGCCTACATGAAGACCTGGGCCGAGCTTGGGATGGACCATGTGCAGTTTAACATGGTCGATGACGGCACTTTGAGGGCGGCCCAGCGGGACCCTGAGAAGTATCCTGAGTTGATAGTCCGGGTGGCCGGCTACAGCGCTCACTTTGTGGATATAAGCCGCAAGACCCAGGACAATATCGTCCAGAGGACGATCCAGGGATTGAGTTAATCTCTGCTACCGTATCCGGCACAGGAACAGATGACCCCCGGTCTTCGTGAGAAGGCCGGGGCAAAATCCGCTGAGTTTAAGGGTATATACCTCGCGCGGGGTATAGCAGCTCTGATTTAAGAGGCAGGTATCTCCACTGTGCCGGATAAACGTATGTGGCGGAGACTAGCTTTGGTCATCGGTTGATCCGGGGGCGCCGCCACTGCCTGTGTGGCTTTTATTCTTGGGGCGAGGTCTCCTTTTCCTGGCGGGTTCGTCCTTTTCCACGGACGCCGCCGCCGTATTCTTTGACTCCTTGGCCGAACGGTAAGTCCCACGGGTTTGGGACTTGCCCCTTGGCCTCCTCGCGGCGCTTCCACGGGTTGGTTTCTTCTTTTCCCGGTTCCGTATGCCCTCAGTTCTCTTCCTTTTACCTCTTCGCCCGGTTGAGATCGGCCCTGACTTGTCCTTTACAAACCAGTCGTCTTCGGGCCAGACCACAGGGATCTCGTAGCCCAGCATCTGCTCAAGGGGCTCCAGGTGCAAGACATAATCATCGCACGCAAAGGACAGGGCATGGCCGGTCTTTCCCGCCCTGGCAGTGCGGCCGATCCGGTGTATGTAGTTTTCTATATCTTGGGGTAGGTCGTAGTTGATGACATGGCTGACGTTGTCAACGTGGATACCTCGTGATGCTACGTCCGTGGCTACCAGAATCTTGAGCTTGCCGTCCTTGAATTGTTCCATGAGTCTAAACCGTTTACGCTGGGGCAGGTCGCCGGTGATCCCTTCGACCGGCAAACCATTGCGCTTCAGTTTATGGCTGAGCCACTCCACCCCTGCCTTGGTGTTCACAAAAATGAGAACCTGGCTCCATTCCTCCCTGTCCAGCAGCCCTAGAAGCAGGGGCAGCTTTTCGTTATGGCCGACATGGAAGAGGGACTCCTCGACCCCTTCCACGGTAACATCTTCCGGCGTAACGGAGATGATCTCGGGCAGGTTCATGTATTCGTAGGTCAGCTCCATGACACGGTAAGAAAGGGTAGCTGAGAAGAGCATGGATTGTCTCCTCTCATAATGGGGAAGCTTGCGCAGAATATAGCGCATGTCCTTAGTAAAACCAAGGTCGAAAAGACGATCGGCCTCGTCAATGACCATAACTTTAATGCCGGAGGTTTTTAGGATACCTTGTTTGGAATAGTCGATGATGCGGCCGGGGGTACCGATTATTATATCCACGCCTTTGCGCAGGATCTCTGCTTGCCTTAGGTAATCAACACCCCCTACCGCCTGGGCCAGGCGGAAGCCGGTGTGACGGCCAAGGATCTCTATATCTTCATAGATCTGCAGGGCTAGTTCCCGGGTAGGAGCAACGATGAGGGCGGAGGGCCGACCGGGTCTTCGGTCACTCAGACCCAAAAGCCGGGTAAAGAGGGTTACCAGAAACGCGGCAGTCTTACCCGTGCCGGTCTGGGCTCTGCCAGCAACATCACGGCCCGCCAAAGATACAGGCAGGGTTTGGGCCTGGATGGGGGTGCAATAAATAAATCCGGCGTCGTCTAAACCAGCTAAGACCTCAGGGGGCAAGTCAAACTCATCGAACCTTGTCTGAGTCAAGAACTTGGTTTTTCCAGCCCGTAGGACGGGTATCTGCGATTCGGGTTCGTCGGGCACAGGCCTCTCTTCAGCGCAACAAAACTATGATCAGGATCAAATTCGACCTCGAAATGTTGTGCTAATATAGGTTTTCATATATGTTAAACCTGCTCAACTTTACAGGTCGATTAAATTCATAAGGCCAGAGGGAGGAATCCGCGTAAGTGAACGAACGTGGCTTGGCTATGTCGTTCATACCCAAGCGGTTTGAGAAGTTATGTCAATTGTTATTTGTGCCACGGCAGTTTGGCATTTGGGTCCTTCCAAAAATTTGCCAGGTAAATGGAGATGATCTGTCCGCCAATGAAGAAAGCAATCCATTTCGTTAAGAGTGTTCCATCTGTCTGGACAAAGAACCACAAAATCCAGGCACCGATCAAATTGGCGTTCCCCCAGAGTACATTAACGACCGGACCTGATCTCTGGGCGAATGGGGTCATGTGATCTTGCCCGGTTATTCCCTTCACTAAGTGGGGGATGCTATTAAACGCGAGAAACCCGATCACCAAAAAAATAATAACAGTAAAACTCATCTTCTTCTCCTTCCATAAAGTTGAAAATGAAATTTGGGAGTTACCTAACCAGCGTCAAAAACATCCATGCCGCTGTCGCAGTATTTTAACAACGTGAAGCCATACCACCTCCCCCTGAAATCTAAGACCGAGTGGTTGCTCGGCCCAGGTACCAGGCAGAGATGTGCTTACTTCCCGGTAAAGCTTGGTTTCCGTTTTTCCAACATCGCCTTTACCCCTTCCTCGGCATCCTCACTTCGATTAACTTTGTCCACGATGGCCTGCAGCTCAGGTTCTATTTGCGGATCAATGCCTTTGGACTCCTGGACTTTGTGAATCGTGAGTTTGGTAGCTCTTACTGCAAGGGGAGCATTTTCCTCGGCTAATTCTTTTGCCAGGGAATAGGTGGTCTCAACCAGTTGATCAGGGGATACAACCTGATTGACAAGTCCCACCTCCATCGCCCGTTTTGTGTCTATGAGTCTTCCCCTTAAAAGTATTTCCTTGGCCGCTGCCATCCCCACCAGGTTAGTAAGCCGATGGATTGCGGTATAGTAATAGGTTCTCCCGAGTTTAACAAGCGGTGCGCCAAATTTGGCCGTCTCCGACGCTATCCTGAAATCAGAGATAACAGCGATGTCTAGTCCCGCCCCGATAGCCGGTCCGGAGATCATGGCTACAATGGGAGAAGGATAACTGATCAGATTGTCGAGACAGTGCTCCATCCCTTTTATCATCTTTTGCAAAGCTCCGGACCCTCCGGAGAGATCTATCCCGGAAGAAAAGATCTTGTCTCCCGCTCCACGGATGATGACCACACGGATATTGTCGTCCTTCTTCAGATCACTGATGATATCGCCCATACTAAAGAGCGCATCGACATTCAAGGCGTTTCTTTTCTCAGGTCTGTTGATGGAAAGCGTGGTCACATAACCGTCATCTTCTCTCAAGATTTCTTCTGCCATGGTTCCTCCTTTGCTCAATCAGCAATTCTAATGGACTTACGAAACCATCATCCCATTGCACACACTGGCTTATGCCGAACTGTTGTTTATGGTAACTGTCGGCCTTAATTCTTAGGTCCGACAGTTACCTGGTGTTAAGGGTAAGTAACGAGTGACTTCCATTCTTCTATGATGCAGGGGACGATCTGACGCAGGTCTCCCACTATGCCGTAATCCGCCGCCTGAAAGATAGGGGCCTTGGGATCACTGTTGATGGCAACCACAACCTTGGAATCCTTGATCCCAACCAAGTGA